>DATGCC010000096.1:0-4256 GCA_035312345.1 Rhodothermales bacterium | reverse complement strand
CCTGCACCAGCCAGTCGGCCCACTGCTCCACGCCCCGGCGGGTGGCGGCGTAGAGAATGCCACTGCCGTCCACTCCTTTCAGCACGTTCTGTACCTGCTCGCGCTTGGCTTCCGTTCGAAAAATGGACCACACAATGTTGGGCCGGTCGAAGCCGCGCACAATGACGTCGGGATCTCGTAGCGCGAGGTGCTCCACGATGTCGCGCCGCACCTCTGGGGTTGCCGTTGCCGTGACGGCCATGGTCGGTGGATCACCCAGCGCAACGCGTGCTCGGGCTATTTCGAGATACGACGGGCGAAAGTGGTGGCCCCATTCGCTGATGCAATGCGCCTCATCTACGGCCAGCAAACCCACCTTCAGCCGATCAGCACGGGCCAGAAAGACCTCGTTCTGCAACCGCTCTGGCGCGACGTAGAGCAGCCGGTAGCGTCCAAATTCGGCATCCGTCCAGCACTGGTCGATTTCTCGCTTTGTGAGGGTGCTATTGATGTAGGCAGCAGGAATGCCATGCGTTTTGAGGTGGGCTACCTGATCCTGCATCAGCGCGATGAGCGGCGAGACCACCAGGGTCAGGCCCTCATGGAGTAGCGCAGGCACCTGATAACACACCGACTTGCCGCCGCCCGTTGGTAGAATGGCAAGCACATCTCGCTGATCGAGCACGGCAGCGACGACCTCCGCCTGCCCGGGCCGAAACGACGGATGCCCCCAGTATTGCTGCAATATGGCTTCCGCCTCAGAAAATATTTTATTTTTTTCTGGGGTCATACAACCTTATTCTTAATGAACTTACACAGTTTATAACCATCTCCTTTGGACGAAAATAGAAAAAATTTTCGAGGGGGACGTTATATCTACCCTTTTCATGTGTCTATATACGTACACATCCTAAGTAGGGTCTTATCGAAATATTCAGCGAAGGACCTGATTATGATGGTGGGGTAGCCGGTGCGATCCGCCCAGATCGCACCGGCTAATATTTTGGGGGTAGTCGCCCCATCTTCTGCGCCTACAACTTCCAAACCACCATCGGGTATAAGGCAGCGCTTACGTTCATCGCCCCTGCCCCGTTTCCCTGTACTATATGCCGTCGCCCGCTCAGGCTGATCCACCCCGCGTTTCGATCATCATCGTAAGCTGGAACGCGCTGCCCCTGCTGCAACAATGCCTTCCCTCGGTGGTGGCGACGGACTATCCCAACCTGGAAATTATTGTTGCCGATAATGGCTCCACAGATAATTCCGTAGCCTGGGTCGCCGACACGTTTCCTCAGGTCAAAATTGTGCAGCATCCCGAAAACTGGGGGTTCTGCCGGGGTAACAATGAAGCCATCCCACACGCCACGGGTGACTTCATTCTGCTGCTCAATAACGATGTGGAGGTACCACCTGGCTGGCTCTGGCCCCTCGTTACTGCGATGGATGATCCTGAGGTGGCCGCCGTGCAGCCCAAGTTGCTGCAGCATCAACAACGCGACCACTTCGAGTATGCCGGGGGAGCCGGTGGCTTCCTTGATCGCTTCGGCTATCCGTTCACGCGGGGCCGCATTTTCTCCACGCTGGAAGAAGACCACGGCCAGTATGACGATGCCCGCGATGTCTTCTGGGCCACCGGAGCCGCCCTCCTGCTCCGCTGTAGCGCCCTCGACGAAGTGGGTCTGCTGGACGAGCGCTTCGTGATACACATGGAAGAAATCGACTTGTGCTGGCGGCTGTGGCGGCATGGCTACCGGGTGCGCGTGGAGCCTGCCAGCGAGGTTTATCATATCGGTGGCGGTTCGCTGCCGCAGGGCAACCCGCGCAAGGTCTACTACAACTTCCGCAACAGCCTGCTGATGTTGTACAAAAACCTGCCGCCTGCACGGTGGCGCACGCTTTTCCCGTTGCGTGCTGCACTCGATGGCGTTGCGCTGCTGCGTGCCCTTGTTAGTGGTAAAACCAGCGAGGCCCGCGCCATCGTGCAAGCCTACCGCGACGCCCACCACCTGCGCACACGTTACGTAGACGAGAGACCTGATTCTGCCGAGCAGAGCGTACTGCCTTTCTATCGCGGCAGTATTGTCATGGACTATTTTCTGCGTGGGCGGCGGCGGTTTTCGGAGCTTCCTGCAGATCGCTTTCACCTTCCTCATGTCGAATAATATGCCCATTCGTGCGTTGCTTCCTCGGCCAGATCGCCACCGTCACACCGATGAGCACCAGTATCATACCGCCTATCGCCACCATCGTTGGCACCTCCTCGAAGATCGCATAGGCCGCGAGCGAAGCCAGCACCGGCTCCATGAGCCCGAGCAGACCGAGTAGCGCTGCCGGGAAATAGCGCACCGCGTAGTTGAAAGAGCCATGCCCGGCAATGGACGGCCCCAGTGCCATCAGCACGCACAAGCCAAAGAAGGGCCAGCTGTAGCCCCAGAGTGGCGTATCTAATAGCAGCGCTGTGAACAGGGCCGTCATCGCCACCACGACGTACAACGGAAAAACATACGCCAGCCACGAATACCGCTGCCGCACGACACGCCCGATGAGCAGATAGATCGCAAACACGAAAGAGGCCCCCAGCGCCAGGGAATTTCCCACCAGAGGATTCGACGCAACAGCAGGTCCCTGGGCATCTCCCCACCCGATGAGAACGGCCCCCAACACGCCCATCCCAATACCGAAAATGGTGGCGCTCTTCAGGCGCTCGTGTAAAAAGATGAACCCCAGCAGGGCAATGAAAATGGGACTCGTCGTTACCAGCACCGACGCGCTCGCCACCGTCGTATGATAGAGCGACTCGATCCAGGTGACGAAGTGCAGCCCCAGCAACACGCCCGCCGAAATAATCAGCAGCCACTCCTTCCGTGAGAACTGCCGCACCTCGCTGCCAATTTTCGGCAAGGCTATCGGAGCCAGCAAAACGACCGCGAAAAGGGTACGCCAGACCGCCACCGCCAGCCCCGGTGCCTCATCCGCAAAGCGCACTAGAATGGGACTGAACGAAAAACAGAGCAGCCCGACCGCCAGGATGGGAAATACGCGAAACGGAGTGCTCATTTGGGATTTTAGAGTTTGGATTGGGGATTTTAGATTCCTTCAGACAGCCAATCGAAAATCCAAAATCGCACATCACAAATCACCGCAGCCGGTCCATCGACTTTACGAGGTCGATATCCTTTTTGACGCCGCGTCGGGCAAGGAGGAAGAGAATATAGGCTGCCAGGGGAAGCACCAGCGCGATTAACATGACCACATCAATCCCGGAGGAAGTGCGTACGTACAACGAATTGGAAAGGTACAGGCCGAGATACAGGGCCAGAAGATGCAGCACCGTCAGGCCCTGCGCCAGGATGATGACTTTGTGTTGCCGCTTCCGGTCTTTATACAGAAAGATGGCGATCAGCGCCACGAGCGCAGCCAGACCGCCGAGGATGAGCACGGTGGGCGCAAACCACGCCTGGCTCTGTGCAGCGGCTCCGCTCCAGATAGGATCAATGAGTAAGAGGGCCAGCAACGCGAGCGCGCCCAGCACCAGATAGGCCGTTTGAATCCGTTGAATCATAAGGGTTGGTTTCGTTTTGCAGTTATCAGCTGTCCGTCCTCAGTTTTCAGTGATAGGTCTTTGTACCGACACCTGATAACTGAAAACCTCCTTATTGCCAAGCCTCCACTTACGCAGAGACTTTCTCGATCAGGTAATCGGTGAACTCTGTGGTGGAGCACGAACCGCCCACATCGCCCGTCAGGCAGGTGCCTTCGGCGTAAGCTTCGTGCAGGGCTTGCTTGATGGTATCGGCGGCGGCAGTCTCTCCAAGGTGGCGCAGCATCATCTCAGCAGAGCGGATGAGTGCAGTCGGGTTGGCTTTGTGCTGCCCCGCAATGTCTGGCGCGCTGCCGTGAACAGCTTCAAACACCGCGCAGTCGTCGCCCATGTTGGCCCCCGCCACCACGCCAAGGCCACCGACAAGGCCCGCGCACAGGTCGCTCAGGATATCGCCGAAGAGGTTGGTCGTAACGATGCAATCGTACTCCTGGGGGCGCATCACCAGTTGCATGCACATGTTGTCGATGATGCGGTCATTGAAAATGATTTCTGGATATTCTTCGGCAATCTCCTGCCCGACGTGCAAAAACATGCCAGACGTCTGCTTCAAGATGTTAGCCTTGTGCGCGAGCGTCACCTTCTTGCGGCCATGTTGCCGGGCATATTCGAAGCAAAAGCGAATGATGCGGCGCGACCCCGTAAGCGTGATGCGGGCGATGGAATCGGCGATTTC
>DATGCC010000095.1:0-8471 GCA_035312345.1 Rhodothermales bacterium | reverse complement strand
CGGTTGTAGGCTTCCGTTTCGTAGGTTTCTAGGGCCGCACGCCACACCTTTTTCCGCTCAATCACCTCGCGCATGATCTGGATCGCCGGGTTCTCGCCGGAGACGACCACTTCTTCCATTTCATAGGTGACCGGTTGCAAGCGCAGGTCCTGCCGCTGGTCGGACGCCGCCGTGACCTCCAGACGGGTCGTTTCATAGCCGATGTAGCGAACCACAAGCGTAGCCGGGAGCGTGCTGAGGCGCAGTTCATAGGCTCCCTCGGCGTTGGTGATGGTGCCCTGGTAAGTCCCTTCGATCTGAATGTTGGCAGCGGGCAAAGACTCGCCCGTAGCGGCATCCAGCACACGACCACGCACCAGTTTCTGGGAGAGCACATCCTGTAGGGGCATGAACAGGAGCACCACAAAAAACCATACAAAACGCTTCATCAACATAGAGACTGGGGGAATGCTGTCAAGGCGCGATTTATATCGGGCCTGCCCGATGCAGGTTGCAAAGCCTGTCTGATGAAGACGCCTCCTAAGCGCGAGAAGTTACGAGGATGCGGCCTCATCCTTCAAAAACCATCCTCTCCCTCCGCGTCACCACCTCGACTGTATCCCCCACGCGAATCGTGCCGGGCGCGTCGGGGATGAGGTTCTGTCCAAAGTAAACCTTGCTGCCCTGCTTCCGAAACGTCGCCAGCGTACGGAGCGGCTCTTTGCCCGCGACACCAGAAGCCTGATCAATGGTCGTCACCACGCAACGGGCGCAGGGTTTGACCCCATGAAACAGCACCTCCCCGATGCGGATCTGCTGCCACGTATCTTCTTCAAAGGGCGCACAGTCCGCCACGACGAGATTCGGACGAAAACGATTCATCGGTACAGGCGTGTCGAGCCGGGCGTTGAGATCGGCCAGCGATGCTTCAGTGGTGAGCAGCACCGGATAGCCATCCGCAAAGCTCACCTCGTTGCTCGGGCGCACCGCATACGCCGCATCTACCGGACGCACCGCTGCCGCATCCATGTAAACGAGCTGGCAATCAGCGCCCAGCACCTCACTGAACCACGCATGCGCCTCTGGATCTGCCAGCACAGCCTCCATGGTATCGTCCCAGATCTGCACCGTGCGGCGAGGCAATGCCGACGAGGGGCGTTTTATCGACAGCGGCGACACATCGGGACCCTGTACCCGCAAGCCGGACGCGGTTACGTCCACCTCCATCAAGGCCAAGCGGGCATGCTCTCGCTGACTGATAAAACGTCCACTGGCATCCACCAACAACCAGCGCCGGTCGTGCGCCAGCCCGCGTTGTTCTACTTTTGCCGCTTCCAGTTGCTGCGGCTTCATGCCTTTGACAGGATATCTTCGGATGGCTTGCAGAACGGGCATAACGGCGCGGTAGCAAAAGGGGAATAGGAGCTCTTAAAAAGCCCACCGGCATTGTTAGTTGCATCATCCTATCCAGAGGGAATTTGTGTTTCATGACGATGCCCCACACACGGTCCCCGTTATTGATGCTGGAGTGAGAAGGTGCCAGTAATACATAATAAACATCGTAAATAGATGCCGCGCTTTGTCCTGTACCCTAGGGCAATCGCGTCTTATTTCCGACCCGTGAAATCGGCGCGTTTTGGCAATTCGCAGATCGCAATGCAGTCGAGTTCGCATCGCTTGATGTCACAAATCGGCTCAGTGAACCTATTGAGTGATCGCAAAATTTAGACGCGATTGCCCAATCCTGTACCAACATCCAAGCACCGCACATTACCCCTGACTAACTGAATGCCGCCATTCAAAGACCGCACATCACCGAGCCTTGCCCCATTCTGTTGCCGACGACTCCATCTCGCTTTCCCAACAGGCTAGATCGTTGGTTTCATCCTCATCGGCTATCCGGATACGATGCAAGCACAGCTGTCATGTCTAACCCCAGCACCTTTACGAGAAAAGCCAACTCCTCGGCCTGTGTCTCGCGGCTTTGTTGGGGCGTGAGACCGTAGCTGTGACCCGCGCCCCAGGCGACCTTGAGCAGCACCGGGTTATCGCAACCCTGAGCACGTTGCAGCGCGGCGGCATATTTGTAGCCGTGCATCGGCGTGGTCGTCTCATCTTTCTCGCCCACCTGCACCCACGTCGGCGGATAGCAAATGTCCGGTTTCAGGTTGTGGTAGGGAGAATAGGCCATCAACGCCGCAAAGTCGTCGGCCTGCTCTGGTGTGCCGAACTCAGGAATCCACGACCGCGCCGAGCCGAACTCGATGTAGCGAATCTGGTCGAGTGTCGGAAAGTTGATAACGCTCGCGCCGAACAGATCGGGGCGTTGCACGGCGGCAGCAGCAGGCACCACCCCGCTGGCACTGCCTCCGTTGCCTATCATCCGATCCGGCGTCGTGTAGTCGTTTTCGATGAGCCACTCCGCCGCTGCAATGAAGTCGTCGATGCCAGTTTGCTTTTTGTGGCGGATGCCTGCTTGATGCCATGCTTCGCCATACTCACCGCCCCCTCGAATATTGGCGATGGCATAAACCCCGCCCATCTCCATCCACGGTAGCATATGGCCCTGCCACGGGAACGCCGACCACGCCCATGCGCCGTACCCATACATAAACACCGGGTTGCTCCCATCGCGCTGGAGCCCCTGTTTGTAGAGCAAAAACAGGGGCACCTGTGTGCCGTCTTTGCTTTCGAAGAAGACCTGCTCGGTGACAAAGTCCGCCGGATCATGCTGGAGCGTGGGCCGGAAATGTACACGCATCTCCCCCGTCTCTACATCCAGGCGATAGATGGTGCCAGGGTCGTAGAGTTGCGGAGCCGTATAGTAGGTGATGGGGCTGTCGGGATTGTCGGCAAAGCCCGACATCGACGGCGAGGTGTGGTCGATCTCATACTGCAACCGTCCCTCAAAGTTAAACACCCGTGCCAGTGTCCGCGCATCCTTGACGTACTGCACCACCAGTCGATCTCCGATCACGCTGACGGCCTGGATGGCAGCTTCATCGTTGGGAATCACCTCTTCCCAATGCGTCGGGGCGGATTGCGCAGGATCGACCGCTACCACCCGTAGTTGTAGCGCTGCGTGCGAGGTGCGGATCCAGAACAGATCGTCGTGGCTCCCTTCAAAGGCCACCGCTGCATCAAGGCCAGGGAAGAGTTCGCGCATCGGGGCGTCGGCGACGCTCAGATCCTGGATAAACAAACGATCATACATGCCGTTGAACGACCCGCCACTCTCCGAACCACTCACGATGAGATAGCGCCCGTCGTGAGTGACACGAAGCGCAAAGGTAAGTTCGGGTTCGTCCGGGCGCTCGTAAACCAGCCGGTCGTCAGCCTGCGGCGTGCCTACCCTGTGATAATAGATCTGCGGCCTCCCCAGCGGATCCTGCGGCGTCTCCGGCACAGGATAGCGGGTGTAGAAAAAACCGGTCTCGTCCTGCACCCAGGCAACGCTGCTACCACCCGTGTAGATACCCGTCAGCAGGTCCGGCAGCGTCTCGCCATCGACCACCCGCAGCACCCGCGCCTCCATCCACCGCGACTGGCCCTCGGTCGTGTAATACGTCAGGTAGCGCCCCTCCGGGCTGAACGAGTTGACAAAGGCAGAACCTCGCTGGCGCAACACCTCAAAATCCAGCAAGGGGCGGAGATCATCGTGTCCTTCTTCCTGCACGTACAGCACACCGTAGGATTGCCCGGCCTCTGTTTTCGTCGTAAAAACGTATTTTCCGCGCTGAGTCGGCAGTCCCTGACCTGCGTAATGGCCCAGGGCTTTAATGCGTTCCTGGACCCATGTGGTCAGACGCTGATTGTCCAAAAAGTCGGCGCGGAGGGCATCCTGGGCCTGCAACCATGCGTGCAGTTCTTCAGACTGTACATCCTCCATCCAGCGATACGGATCGGCAACCTTGACCCCATGGTACGTATCGACCTGATCGACGCGGAGGGCTTCGGGATACACCAGCGACTGCGCAGCAATAGGCACGGTATCAAGTAGAAAAGGGACAAGCAAGAGACAAACAGCGCCAAGCGCGCGTGAATGAAAGGGCATGGTTTTATTGCTTTGATGGACTGAATCATATCGTTGTGCGAACAGGATCAACGTAGAAACCAAACCAGCAATACAGCCCGAAGAAAGGCCGTAGTTTTCCTATAGGTTTTCTAAGAAGCCTCTCTCTGTCGATTTTCGGCAACACAAAGCACGCTGTCTCGTATTTTCATTCGACCTGCTAATTTTCTAGCGATTTGTTTCCAGCTACGTGATGCAACCCGACCTGGACCAGCCTTTTTACATCAGCGCGTGGCGCATACAGCCCCGGCAAAACCGGATCTATGGCCCGGCAGGCGCGACCCGCGTGGAGCCGAAGATGATGGAAGTGTTGTGTTGCTTGGCCACCCACCCCGGCGAGGTGGTGACGCGCGATGAACTGCTGGAGACAGCATGGGCTGGGACGGTGGTGACCGATGACGTCTTGACCCGCTCCATCTCGGAACTGCGCAAAGTCTTTGGTGACGACCCACGCCAGCCGCAGGTGATTGAAACCATCCCGAAGACTGGCTACCGGCTCATTGCCCCTGTCACGCCTGACCACCGGGGCGACAGTGTACCGCCCGACGTGCCTGCGTTGGATCTGGTCTCTCCCTCACCCCGTCCGGCTTCGCCTTACTCCCGCAAGCGTCCGGCGGTGTGGATCGGCATGGGTGTGCTCGTGCTGATTGTGCTGGGCGCGCTTGCTCTCTGGCAACGCACCGAGGTGCCCACGCCCCCGGTCGTTTATCATCCGGTCCCCCTGACCACGTTTCCTGGCTCGGAGGGCGGGCCAGCCTTCTCACCGGATGGCAACCAGATCGCGTTTACGTGGCGTGGTCCCGAAAACGACAACCTCGACATCTACCTGAAACTCGTCAGCTCCGAGACGCCACTTCGGCTCACCGACGACCCAGCCTACGACCACAATCCTGCGTGGTCACCCGATGGCACACAGGTTGCCTTTATGCGCAGCAATGCTGAGGGTTGCACGATCTATGTAGTCCCGGCGCTCGGTGGCCCGGCCCGCAGGCTGGCCTCCTGCGGAGCCAACATTTACGGCGACTTGGCCTGGTCGCCCGATGGCGCGTGGCTGGCCTTCAACGACAAAGCCGCACCTGAAGAAGTCTATAGCATCCATCTGCTCTCGCCCACCACGCTCGAAGCGCGCCAACTCACCACGCCGCCCTCCAACACCTGGGGCGATCATGACCCTGCCTTCTCGCCCGAGGGCAACCGGCTTAGTTTTACCCGGAGTGTCAGCGAGGGCATGCAGGACATTTATACGATCTCACTGGATGGAGGCGCAGAAAGCCGTCTAACGACAGACAGCCGCAACATCTTCGGACACACCTGGACGCCAGATGGCAATCGGCTCGTTTTTGCGTCGAACCGGACCGGGCCTACCGGGCTGTGGGAAATTGCCGTGTCGGGTGGCACGCCGTCCTGGGTTGGGCTGAGCGACGGGCGGGCGCTGTTCCCAGACCTCTCGCGGCACCAGCATCGGCTGGCCTATGTGCAGAACACAGGCGAGACCAACATCTGGCGCGTGCAGATAGGCGATGACAGCAGCGCTGCCCCGCTCGTAGTCTCGACGCGGTGGGATCTGCACCCCCAGTTTTCGCCAGACGGATCGCGCATCGCCTTCACTTCGAATCGCTCTGGCAGCTATGACATCTGGCGGAGCGACCACGATGGCAGCAACGCGGTGCGCCTCACTTCATTTGGCGGGCCTTTTACGAGCACGCCCCGCTGGTCACCCGATGGCACCCATCTCGTCTTTACGGCACGCTCCAACGGACAGGCCGACCTCTACACCATCGACGCCGACGGAATGAACCCCCGCCAACTAACAACCTCCTCTTCTGATGAAATGGCGGCAAGCTGGTCGCCGAATGGAGGGTGGATCTATTTCAGTTCCAACCGCAGCGGCTCCTGGAATGTGTGGCGGATACCTGCCGCGGGTGGCAAGGCCAAGCGCATCACGACAGAAGATGGCTTTGGCCCAAGGGTCTCTCCAGATGGGCGCTGGGTCTACTACGCCAAACACAATGCCGCTGGCCTCTGGCGTATACCGCTTGCGGGTGGCGAGGAAGAGCAGGTGCTGGGGGCGTTTGACCCCAGAGACTGGGGCAGTTGGACGATACATGATGCGGGCCTCTATTACCTCCAGCGTGGCCAGCCAACCATCCTTGCCTACCGCGACTTTGCTACAGGCCGCACCGATACCCTCTTCACACCGGCCCGTCGCGTCCCCGGCATGGACCCTGCCTTTGCCGTCTCGCCTGATGGGCAATGGCTACTCTTTGGCCAGGTGGATCGATTCGACAGTGATCTGATGCTGGTCGAGGATTTCAACTAATAAGTATGGTTCCAGCTACACCATTCCGCAGATTAATTCTGATGAACGCTCGTTGTATGCATCACAGGTAACCCCATTGGCAACCTCTCATTATGCGTACCGCATGCTTTCCGGCATTATGCCTCTTGATGGGTCTTTTTATCTATGGCGGCTGCAAGGAAAAGAAGACCTGCTCTCCGCCTGGTATTCATTTTACCTCGTATGAACTTCCCCCCTCATCCTTCGATGACTTTGAAACCCCTGGCTTCGTGGGCATTTTTAGGGGTCGTTTCAATGCTATTGAAAAGGCTGAACCCGAGGGATACGCCTACCTATCCTTGCTCCTGGACTCACTCAAGTACACTATGGGACAAGCTACAAGGTGGCAAAAAGGCCCCGATACCCTTACGCTGAAGTATCTGTATAAAAACCCTGAGCATTGGAATCATTCCATTGATGACTCTACCCTGTTTCCTCAACTCGTACCCGGCGACCAAGTAACGTATTACCGAAGTTGCGGCTTCGAATGTGCTGGGGGTCTCGTTGTTCGCGACTCACTCGGGGTGCAATACATCTATGATGATTCAGGATATGGCCGTGCCCTCGATAATGATGCAACTACTCCATTTGAGGTACGATTCACGTCCTCAGCTTGTGCCAATGAAAATGCACGGTATCCGTATCTTCATGTAGTTACTGAGCAAGACAGCGTTCTCGTTTTGCAAGGTGATCGAGCCATTATTTACGCTAACGATAGCGCATATCGAATAACCGCTCTCCACATCATCGAATATACCATCAATGATGTAACGGATGCACCTTCTTCATACTATAGCTTTGTAATACAACGCATCGGAACAGCCAACTTTTTACGATAATGCCCCAATCCCTCCTGCATGTAGCCCTGGTGGTTCGTGACTATGACGAAGCCATCGCCTTTTTTACAGAAAAGCTTGACTTCACACTGATCGAAGACACCTACATCTCTGAACAGGACAAGCGCTGGGTTGTGGTCGCTCCGCCTGGATCTACCGGCACGAGTATCTTGCTGGCGCGGCCCTCAAAGTGAGGTCAAGAAGCGTTCATTGGCAACCAGACAGGGGGCCGGGTGACGTTTTTCCTCCGCACCGACGATTTCTGGCGGGATTACAACCGGATGATTGCTCGCGATATTGTCTTCGTCAGGAAGCCCAAAGACGAACCCTATGGCACGGTGGCGGTATTCAAGGATCTCTACGGCAACCTGTGGGATTTACTAGAATTGAAGCACAAATCTTTGCCCGATCAGGCCGCCTAACTTCTCTTCCTCCATCAGAATGACCATACGCTGGCTGCTCGCTACTCTACACCTGCTTGCCCTAGGCATCGGCCTCGGATCTATCTTTGCCCGAGGCTATGCGGCCCAGCACCTCATTCCAGAAAAAAGCACCCAGGGCCTCCTGCTCGCCGATAGTTTCTGGGGCCTCTCTGCCTTGATCTGGATTCCCACCGGCCTGCTACGCGCCTTCGGCGGGTTTGAAAAAGGCAGCGCGTATTATCTCGACAGCACCTTGTTCTGGGTCAAGATGGCACTGGTGATTGGCGTGCTCGCACTTGAGATCTGGCCGATGGTACGCCTGATACAATGGCGCTTGCGACAGCGGGCAGGCACCTCTGTGGACACGGAAGCCGCAAAGCGTATCGGGGTTATCAGCTACGTTCAAACCGGGTTGATTGTCCTGATGGTGCTGGCGGCGACCGCCATGGCACGCGGCCTGGACTTTTGAGGAACGGTTCTAAGAATTCCCCTACCGCCGGTTGCGAGCGCCCTGCCCCTGGGCTACATTGATGCATCATATGCCCATTTAATCTATGTCTATCGCAGCCAATATCGTCGTTGCCCTCGTCGCACTCCTGCACGTCTGGTTTCTCGTGCTCGAAATGTTTCTCTGGGACAAACCACTGGGCCTGCGCGTTTTCGGCCAGACGAAAGAGGCAGCGGCAGCATCCAAAGTGCTGGCAGCCAACCAGGGCCTCTACAACGGCTTCCTCGCCGCGGGCCTGGTCTGGGGCTTGCTCCTCGGTGATGATGGCACGAGTATCAAGATGTTCTTTCTCGGCTGCGTGCTGGTGGCTGGCCTC
>DATGCC010000094.1:0-7713 GCA_035312345.1 Rhodothermales bacterium | reverse complement strand
CCATTCTTCGCCAGCATGACCCATTTACAGCGGATTGGATTGCCGGATGCATGGGATCTGGTGAAGGGCGAGCAGGGCAACGTGATCATCGGCATTGTGGATGGCGGCACCGACTGGCGACACGTCGATTTGCAGGATAACGTCTGGACCAATCCTGGTGAGACACCCGATAATGGTGTAGACGATGACGGCAATGGCTTCGTGGATGATGTGCACGGTTGGAACTTCTCCAACAACTCGTCCGACCCTACGGGATTGAGCACGCAGCCCAACAATAGCAACCATGGCACCTTCGTAGCCGGGCTGGCCGCCGCCGTGACGGACAATCAGCAGGGTGTGACCGGATCGAGTTGGAACGCCACGTTTATGCCTATTTCAGGCGCATGTCCCCAGCAAGATGACGCTATTTGCTTTGGCTATCCGGGGATCGTTTATGCGGCGACGAACGGCGCACAGGTCATTAATGCGAGTTGGGGGGGACCGGAAAGCTCTGACCAGGGCGAACGGGCGATCGATTTTGCTGTGGAGATGGGCGCGCTAGTGGTGGCTGCTGCTGGCAATGACGGCCTCAACGTCGACCTGACGCCCTTCTTCCCAGCCAATTTCAGCAAGGTGCTCTCGGTAGGCGCGACGAGCAAGAACAGCGATGGCAAAGCAGGCTTCTCCAATTATGGCATCTCTGTAGACATCTTTGCACCCGGCGTCAGCGTAGAAAGCACCTCGACGGGTGGTTTGTTTGGCGCGAGCAGTGGCACTTCGTTTGCTTCACCCATTGTAGCTGGTATCGCCGCGCTGGTCAAGACGCTGAATCCAGGCTTCTCGGTTGATCAACTCCGCGAGCAAGTCCGTGTGACGGGTGATAACATTGATGCGGCCAATTCGAACTTTGCCGGACGGCTGGGGCGGGGCCGGGTCAACGCGCTGCGGGCCGTATCGGTGACCGATCTTCCAGCTATCCGCGTGACAGATGGGTCTTTCACCGAAACCGATGGGGATGGTGGCATCGAAAGCGGGGAAACGGTGCAACTAACGCTTACCTATACGAATTATCTGGCCTCAGCAGGGGGTGTTCTGTTTACGCTTCGCTCCGATGATGCTTTTGTCACCGTTACCAGCGGGGCGGCCTCTATCGGCTCGCTGCCGTCGGGAGCGTCGCAGGATGTTACCTTCACCTTCACCGTGGCGAGCAACACGCCGGAAGGCCGTGCGCTACGGTTTGCCACCGACATCGAAGCAGGTTCGTATATCGATGCGGGCGTGGTCGAACTGGTAGCGAATGAGACGGCCGTAGCGACCCATCGAACCGCTACCCTGGAGGTCTCGATCACGAATGAAGGCAACATCGGCTTCCTGGGGTTCAGCGGCGAGTCGAGCGGGGAGGGGTATGTGTATAATGGACGCAACCTGCTTTTCGAGGGGGGGCTCCTGGTCGCTACCGGACCCTCCAAGGTCTCAGATAGCGTACGTGGCACAGGGGACAATCAGGAAGATGACCTGGTGCTCCAGGACGGGACAACGCTGGAAATCATCAGCCCTGGCGACCTGACAGATCAGCAGGGCCAGGTGTCGCTCACCGACGACAACGCACCCTCGCCCATCGGGCTGCTCATCTTACAGGACAGCTACATCGACACGGCTCCCGAGAACGATGATTTTATCATCTTTCGCTACACCATCACGAATACTACTGACGCCACCATCTCGGACCTTCACGTCGGGCTGTTCTTCGACTGGGATGTCGATTTGTTCGATGCCGCGCAGGATGTGGCACGTTTCGATGAAGCCCGCCAGTTCGGTTACATTGAGGAGAGTAATGGCGGCTTCCGGGTGGGCACGCACTTGCTGGTAGACGATCCGCTGTCCTACCGTGCCATCGACAATCCGACGGAAATCTACCGCAACGCGACGGGTGGCGGGTTTACTGAGCAGGAAAAGTGGGATTTTCTCAGCAACGGGATCCAGCGGCAAGCCATTAATGGTTCTGATGTATCGCAGATCACTGGAGCCGGCCCCTATATTCTGGATCCCGGCGCGTCTGTGGAGGTGGCTTTTGCGATCGTCGCCGGGCAGTCGGAAAGTGCGCTCCTTACCAGTGTCGATGCGGCGCAGGCTCTCTGGGACAACGTGATTGATCCCATGGTGACAGCCATTGACGAGCCAGGACCGGAGCCGCTGGCATTTGACTTGCAGGCGGCGTATCCCAATCCGGCAACGGCTGGCACCCGCATCGGGTTTACGCTGGCCGAGCCAGGCCACGTCCGCCTGACTGTCTACGATGTGCTCGGGCGGGCTGTGACTACGCTGCTGGATAAGTCCATGCCAGCAGGCTCGCACACCGTGGATTGGAACGGGGGCGATGAGGTGGGGCAGCACGTAGCCGATGGCGTGTATTTTTATCGGATCACGGCTACCGGGGCGCAGAACACCGTCGCCCGCTCGCGCAGTGTCGTGGTGATGAAATAGGCGGTGTGTTGTTGCTTCTTGTCACAATGATGCAAAGAGACGGGTGCATTGGGCCAGAGTGGGGTATCTCTTACCGTCCGTGCTTGCTATTTTCTGACGGAACGCTTTTCTAGGGCGTTGACGATGGCCATGCCCTCCTTCAGGGCTTTTATCACGTATCCAAGAGGACCCTTCCATGACATACAGCTTATTGCGCCGGATCTTTGTACTCGCTATGCTACTGGCGATAGGCGCGGTGCCCGGCTTCAGCCAATCCTTCACGCGGGCGCTGCCTGCCCCTGCCGACGGGCGTATCGCGCCCGGTCCAGCCCAGGTACAGGCTCCCCTTGCCTACAACACGGTAGTGGTAGACAGTTCGCTGAGTTATTACAACAGCGGGTTGCCCTTTCGGATTCCCCTTGGTCAATATCCGCCCGGTGCTGCTGATAGCAAGGCGATAGGGCTTTTCTTTGAGGCACCGTTCGATGGGACCGTTGATGAAGTGCATTTTGCGCTCTATAGCACGGCTAGCGATCCCGGCATAGAAGGGGCAGGTACCCTGCGGCTGAAAATCACCGAGGTACCAGAAACAATGGCCATAGACTCGCTCGATCTCGACTTTTCCGAACTGGAAACGGGCGGGTTTCCCCAGCGGGGCAACCTTAGCAATCAGGTGGATTTGACGAGCCGCCACTTCGAGATTCTCGAGGACCGGCAGTATTTCTTGGAACTCGTACTGGTTGATGAGACATCTGATGCCTCGCTCGATTTTCTTTTTGATGCTGGGTCAGATGATATGGACGATACCGATCATTATCCGGCGCGCTCTTTCGTCTTTGTGGTGGACTCGGAAAGCGGTCAATATGTCCGGCTTGTCGATCCTGAGAACGAGGATTTTCAGAACCTCAACGTATTGGTCGAACTCAAGCTGAGCAGGGCTCCAACGGTACCCCTGCAGGTGTTGCACAATGCGCCTGCCGCCAGTGTGATTGATGTCTACATCAACGATACGCGGGTAGCGAACAACCTAACTTTTCAGGAAGCCTCGGCGTTTGTGCAGGCACCAGCCGGAGAAGGTACGCTGGCTGTCGTCAATGGCACAGATCCTAACAACGGCAATCCAATCTTCACGACCGACGTTAACCTGGCGGCCGAAACTTCCCATTTAGCCATGGTCTATGGCATCGCTGGAGAAAATTTGGGGGCCGGGGTTCAGGACGTGTTAGGAGGAGGATCGGAGCGGAGTGGGATAAGCATGGTGGTTGCGCATGGTGGGGTAGATGCCGGACCTGTCGATGTGAACGTACTGGATAATACAGGGGCGCACAACATCGTGCAGGTCGTGGCCGAAGATCTGCTGCTGGGTGACATTAGTATGCCTGTTGTTGTAGATGCCGAACTGCCGCTCAATCTGGAGGTGGCTTTGGCCGATGGGACGCAACTGGACGTGTTTCGCGTGGAGGGAGTAAGTGGTGGGGGGACGGATGAAGGCGGCAAGGGCACAGTGGTGCTGGCCGTAACAGGTAGAGGTACAGACGCACAACCGTATGCCTTGATACGCATTGAGGCCAATGGAACAGTCACCGACCCTGCGGTGGTGACTGGCACTGAGGAACAAGTTGGAGCGGTTCCTGTGCGTTTTGCCCTCCGTGGGAATTATCCCAATCCCTTCAATCCGACCACCACGATTGCTTTCGACCTCGCGAAGGCGGACTTCACCACACTCAAGGTATACAACCTGCTCGGCCAGGAAGTCGCTACACTGGTTGAGGGAATGCTGCCAGCCAGCACCCATGAGGTGACGTTCGACGCGGCGACGCTACCCAGCGGGACCTACATCTACCGCCTCGCCTCCGGTGATCACACCCAGCAGCGCATGTTGATGCTGGTGAAGTAGGTTGAGGGAAGCGGGAAGGGTCAGGAGGGAAGAGGGAGTAGGTGCTCGCCATCCTCGAAGAGCAAAGCCGCGCTGATCTGATACCGGCGCGGCTTTGCTCTTCCCTCTTCCCTACCTCATCAGTCCTGGCTCGCGGTCGAGGAATTCGTGGTAGAGGCGGGTGTGGCGGCTTTCGAGCGGGATCTTATAGCCATCAATAAACAGGTGCTGCACCTGCGTGCGCGTCTCGAACGGGTCGCCATTAGTGACGAAGAGGTTGGCTTGCTTGCCCACTTCGAGCGAGCCGATCAGATCGCTGACGCCAAAGATCTCTGCCGGGACGATAGTGACAGCACGCAGGGCTTGCTCCTTGCCCAGTCCGTAGGCGGCGGCGAAACCGGCGTGGTAGGGCAGGTTGCGCACGTTTTCCGTCTCGCCCGTGCGAATGGCGACTTTGACGCCTGCCTCATGCAGCAGGCTGGCGTTCGCGTAGGCTTTGTCGTAGCGGTCGCTTTCGCGGGTAGGAACCGACAGAATGGGACCGACCAGAGCAGGAATACCCGCCTCGGCGATCTGGTCTGCCACGCGCCAGCCCTCGGCCAGTCCGCTAAAGATGACGTTGTCCATCCCGCGCTCTTCGACCCACTCAATGGCAGATACAATATCGGCAGCGGCATTGACGGTGATAATCAGCGGACGCTCGCCGCGTAGCACTGGCAGCAGCGCTGTCATCGCCGGGACGTACTCGGGGCGGCGGCCCGTTTCGGGGTTGGCCGTGTAAGCCGAGTCGATCTGCGCAAACAGGGTGGCCTGGTCCCAGGCATCATTGAGCTTTTTAAGGGCTTTCTCGGCGTCCTTCTTGATTTGCTCGTCAGAGCGGCGGTCCCACCGGCCCCGGCGACCGGTTACGGGATATTGCATCGTGATGGCCTCGAAGTCGCCCACATGCATCTGCTCGGGCGTGTAGCCGTGCAGGTTGATGAGCGCTGCCGTGCCGGGTAGCAACCCACCCGACGGCTGCGTGATGACGGTCGTGATGCCATTGACGCGGGTGACGGGGATGACCACGGAGTTCGGGTTGACAGCCGTGAGGGCTTTCATCTGCGGCGTCAGATCGCCCAACTCACGGGCGTCCTGCGTCTCGGCCAGTGAGCCAACTTCGATGAGGCCCGTCTGCGTGCCGGAGTCAATGAGACCCGGGTAGATTTCCAGGCCCGAACAGTCGATGACTTCGGCGTCGGCAGGCACATCAACGTTGGGGCCAAGCGCGATGATTTTGTCGTCCTGGATGACCAGCGTGCCGTTCTCAATGACCCCATTCGTGACGGTTACGATGCGGGCGTTGGTCAGCGCGAAGGTCCCTCGCCGGGCTTTTGCTTCATCGTCTGGACCATCTGGCGTGCCGAGGAGAAAGCCGAGGGTGAGGATCAGCGTAAGGAGTAGGTTCATGGCGGATATATGTCTACCGTAGGGACCGGACGCGCCGGGTCCTTACAAGGTTTATTGACCGGAGATGAAATCGATGAGGTCGAGGGCTTCTTCTTCCTCGTGCAGGCACTGGTGATTGTCCTCCTTGCTCCAGAGGATGGCGGTCTCAATGGCCTGCTCAGGATCCGGCGAGAGGCGCATGTCGTCCGGGTCGTCGTTGATGTCGAAGCGGACGATGCCATCCACGATGGTCTTTTGCGGAACGGCGTAGATCGACAGCGGATGCGCGTTGAAGATCGCAAAATCCGCCTCCTTGCCCACTTCGATAGAGCCGACACGCTCATCGATGCCAAGTTGCTTGGCCGGGTTGATGGTGATGAGCGACAGCGCCTCCTCTTCCGACAGCCCGCCGTAATGCTGCGACTTGGCGGCTTCGTGATAGAGGTGGCGGTTCAACTCACCGGAGTCCGAGTTGATAGACGTGACGACGCCGTTGCGCACGAGAATTGCCGCGTTATATGCCGTCGAATAGTAGACCTCGAACTTGTAGGCCCACCAGTCCGAGAAGATCGACGCGCTCGCGCCGAAGTCGGCCAGTTCCTTTGCAATCTTGAACCCTTCGTTGACATGCTGGAAGTTGATCCGCTTGACGCCAAAGTCGCGCAAGACGTCCATCAGCATCAGGATTTCGTCGGCGCGGTAGGAGTGACACTGGATAATGATCTCGTTGTTCAGAATATCTGAGATGACCTCCAGGCGACCGTCGTATGGTGGCGGGATGGCGCGGGGGTTGCGGTCCTTTTCGGCTTCGTACCTGTCCCACGCTTCCTGGTAGCGCTGCGCCTCGGTAAACGCCTTGCGGATCACAAACTCGACGCCCATGCGTGAGGCGGGCACCACGTTGCTGCCGCGCCCATGGACACGGGTTGGGTTTTCGCCAAGGGCAAACTTGATGGTGCGTGGTGCGCCGTCCATCCGCAGCAGATCCGGCACGGTTACGCCATAGCGGTGTTTGATGGTCTCGCACTGCCCGCCGATGACGTTGGCTGAGCCGTGCATGACGTGCGAGGTGGTCACGCCGCCCGCCAGCGCCCGATAAAGCGCCACGTCGTACGGGTCAAGCACGTCGCCTACGCTGACCTGCGCTGTCACCGGGCTGGTGGCCTCATTGACGTTGCTGATGGCAATGTGCGAGTGGGCGTCGACGATGCCGGGCATCACATGCATTCCGCTCGCGTCGATTACCTCGACGCCACTAGGTGCGCTGAGTCCTTCCCCGATCTCCGTAATGATACCGTCGCGGACGAGCACATCGGTGTTTTCGAGCGTGCCGTTCGTCACCGTCAGCACCGTGCCGCCCTGGATGAGCACATCGCCCGTTTCCTGGGCCTGGGCCGGTAGCACGAGGAATAGGAGGAGGATAAAAAAGGACGAGAGGGGAAGAAAGGGAGAGCGTCTTGTTGTCATGGGGTGCCTCTTCGATAAAGGGAGCGGTGTCGCTTTTAAAGATGGAATGTTGATTGATGAATAAGGATTTTTGAATATCGAAGGGTTAGTCTCGGCCGTCGCGGTGCTGACAGTACCTTCATCATTCTATAATCCTTGTTCGATATTCTTCATTCAGCTTGATCGGGGCCAGAGGTGCGGCTGCCGGTAAGGGGGGCGCTGCCGAGGCCCGGCACGTTTAGCGCGCCTTCCATCTCCTCGCCGTCCAGGGTAAGGCTGGCCGTAATACGTCCGAACTCACCCGCATCGAAGGCAAAGGAGAGCGTTCCGCCGTCGTATTCCACCTCTTCCAGATCGGCGGGGCCGTCGGAGGAGGCGTCGTTGGTGATGGTGCCAGTGAGATTGTCCGGGGTGCCTTGCAGCGAGAGGGTGCCGCCCACCTCGCCCTGTGGTGTGCTGACCGTGTAGGACCAGACGCCCGCCGGATTTGCCGTGCCCGCGCCGCTGCCCGCTTTCTTTTT
>DATGCC010000093.1:0-5812 GCA_035312345.1 Rhodothermales bacterium | reverse complement strand
CGTCTCTGAAACTTGATCGGTGTGAACGCGGACGAGCGCGTAGTTCACTGAGCCGAGCGACGGGCTCATATGCAGGATGACCGGTTCGATGGCATTACGCAACGACTGGAAGTGATAATCAGCCACCACGCCAACGACTGTCACGCCCTCTTCCTCATAGCCTGGAAGGAGGTGCCCCACAGGGTCGTCCCAGCCGAATTCGCGTGCCAGCGTCTCGTTGATCAGTACCGCTTGTTCCCGGTCGGATTCCAGGTCAACGGACAGATTGCGACCAGCTAAGAGCCGCATGTCCATTGTTTCGAGGTACGCCGGGTCAATGCGTGTCATGTAGACGACATGTTGCCGATCCTCCTGGTAGATAACCGTCCGCGACCAACCATCGGCGAAGGCATACGAGGAACTGGCGATGTTCACCACAGCAGCCTGGCTCGCCACGTGCTGGCGGAACCGTTCCAGCAGTTGTTCCTCGTCGGTCTGGTCCGCATGCAGGTCGATGGCGACGACTTCTTCTTCGGCAAACCCCACGTCCTTCGATTTGACAAAGTTGATCTGTTCGTACATGACGAGCGTGCAGGCGATCATGCCGATAGATATGGCAAACTGGAAGACGACAAGCCCTCGGCTGAACGTGAGGCTGCGCCTGTGCCGCACCTCGCCCTTGAGTACTTCGGTAGGGCGGAAACCGGAGAGAATGAGAGCCGGATAGCTACCAGCTACGAAGCCGCAAACCACCGTCAACGCCGCTAGACCTACGAGGAATACGACATCGACATTTTGAAATCCGAGTTGGATGCCGGCAAGCTCGTTGAAGAGGGGCAGCGTGAGGTCAGCCAGGACGCCACCCAGCAACAGGGCGAGGCCACTCAAGAGCAAGGCTTCGCCCCAGAACTGACGTGCCAGTTGCGCCCGGTTGGCACCGAGCGTTTTGCGCACACCCACCTCGCGCGTGCGACGCGTAGCACGGCCCGCCGCCAGCGTCATAAAATTAACGCAGGCCAGCAGAAGCACCACGAGGCCGATGCTCATCAAGAGATAGAGGTTGCCTGGGTCGCCCGTGCGGGCAACCAGATTAGTGTAGCCGCTGCTGAAGTGCACCTCATGCAATGGTTGCAACTCTAGGTCGAACGCCCCGTCATCTTTGATCCAATACCCCGCCCCCTGATAGTCTGAGATCATCGCACCATAATACTGCTGCACCAGCGGGTCAAGTTGAGCTTGCAGGGTTGCCTCGTCCGTGCCCGGGGTAGCCTGGAGGTACACGGCGTTGTTGAAAGAACGCCAGTTTTCCGCCCGGTCGGCGTATTGAGGCCACTGGGTGAAGGGCAGCAAGAGATCGAATGTGATGCTGGAATTGTTCGGGAAAGGCGCGGCGACGCCGGTCACTGTGTAGGCTTCGAAGGACTCGCCGAGGCGGAGATTGAGCGTCTGGCCTACTGGATTGACATCGCCGAAGTATGTGAATGCCATCCCTGTGCTAAGCACGACACTTTGCGGGTTGTGCAAAGGTTCACCCGACGTTGCCTGCACCAGTGGGAATGAGAACAGCGCGAAGAAGCCAGGATCAGCGTACAATACGTTTTCGGTACGTATTTCACCGTCGCGTTCCACTTGCGTCTGGCCGGTCCGCATCCGAACCATCCGCTCCACGTTCGGCAAGTCGTCGGCGAGCGCAGGCCCAAGCGGGGTCGAAACGCCGGCTGATAGCTTTGTTGTGCCATTTGCACGCTGCTCAATGCGGTACACGCGGTAGATGTCCTCGCCATGTTCGTGGAAGTGGTCGGCTGTCCATTCGTGACGCACAAAGAGCAGGATGAGCGTGCAGCACGCAATCCCAACCGACAGGCTGAACACATTGATCGCCGAGTACAGTTTTTGGCGGTACAGTGTGCGGAACGCGATTTTGAGGTAGTTTTTGAGCATAAGCTATAAGCTTTCAGCAGTAAGCTGTCAGCTTTTTGAGTGAAGGAAGCGGCCTGGTTTCAGAAGCTGATGGCTGAAAGCTGACCGCTAATAGCTTTATTCATACCGCAGGCTTTTGACCGGATTCGCCAGCGCCGCCTTGATGGCCTGGTAACTGATGGTCGCGAGGGTAATGAGCAATGCCAGCCCACCGGCCATCAGAAACGTGCCCGCCCCGATCTCAGTGCGGTAGGCAAAGTCGTCCAGCCAGGTGCGCATGACGAAGTAGGCCGCCGGGATCGCGATGCAACAGGCAAGACCGATGAGCAGCAGAAAATCTCTCGAAAGCAATCCCACCAGATTGGGCACCGTCGCGCCGAGGACTTTGCGGATGCCGATCTCTTTGGTGCGCTGCTCGGTGGTGAAAGCAGCCAAGCCAAACAAGCCCATGCATGCGATCAAGATGGCCAGCCCTGCAAAGACACTGAAAAGCTGCCCCAGCCGCTGCTCGTTGCGGTACATCGCCGCAAAATCGTCATCCAGGAAAGAGTAATCGAAGGGCTGATCCGGAACGAAACGCGCCCACGTCTGCTCCAGACTTGCCAGCAACACGGGGAGATTGTCGGTATTGAACTTGACGACGTAGTAGCGGCTCGCGTTGGGGGAGAGCTGCAGCATAACCGGAGCTATTTCCGTATGCATATCCTCCAAATGGAAATCCTGCAAGACGCCGACGACCTGTCTCGGCCCCGCATTGAACTGAATCGTTTTGCCCAGCGGATCTTCCCAGCCCAGTTCGCGGGCGGCTGTCTCGTTGATGAGAATAGCGCCTTCCGGGTCACCAGGAAAGCGGTCTGAAAAGCCCCGTCCTTGCGCCAGTTTGATATTTAGTGTGGAGGTGAAGTGGGCATCGACATCATAATTGTCGAAGACAAACATGTCGCCCTCATAGTGCTCGATCTGGTCTTCTGAGAAGAACGTGATACCGGTGCGTTCTCCGGGAATAGCGGAGCCGCGCCCGACGGCTTCAATGCCTGCCTGCTGGAGCAAAGCCTGGCGGAAGACATCGGCCTGATCCGTCAGCGAAGTACGGGCGTGGACGATAAGCGTCTGATCTTTCTCGAAGCCGAGGCGCGTATGCTGTACAAAATGTAGTTGTTGCTGGATGATGATGGTGCTGACGATGAGGCCCACCGACACGGCAAACTGAAAAACGACCAACCCCTTGCGCAACGCCGATAGAGAACGCACCCGCACGGCTCCTTTCAGCACCATCGCCGGACGAAATCCTGAAAGCAGCAACGCCGGATAGCTACCCGCGACCACACCAACAAAGAGGGCAGCGAGAGCAAGCCCGGCCATCACCTGTCCGCTCGCCAAACGCAACGACATCTCCCGCTCCATCAACCCATTAAAGGCAGGCAGGGCCAATTGCACCAGAGCCAGTGATGCTATCAATGCCAGCCCTGTCAACAGCACCGACTCGCCTAGAAATTGGTAGATGAGTTGTCGCCGTTGTGCCCCCACGACCTTGCGTACGCCTACCTCCTTCGCCCGACGGGTAGCGCGAGCCGTAGCGAGGTTCATGTAGTTGATGCACGCAATCAGCAGCACCAGCAATGCAATGGCAGAGAACAAATACACGTAACGGATATCGCCCTGGGGCTCGATATCGTCCTCGACAACGCTATGCAAATGAATGCGCGTGAGCGGCATCAATGCAAGCCCCACTTCCCTAGTCTGATAACGGTCAGGAAAGGTATTCTGCACGAAGGCTGGAAGCCGGGCCTCGAACGCCGCTGGCGACTGGTCGGCTTTGAGCAGTACATATGTATTGGCGATGACATGATCGAGACGGTCTTGAAACGCTGGCAGCTTGGTCGCCATCGATAGCAAGAAGTCGGCCCGGAAATGCACGTTGTGCGGCATGTCTGCCATCACGCCTACCACTTCGTATTCCTGCGCATCGCTGCTCCATTGTTCATACTCTGTGATAGACTGCCCCACCGGATCTTCGCCGGGAAAGTATCTGGTTGCCGCCGACTCGGACAGGATGACGGTGTTCGGTTGCGCCAAAGATGCTGCTGTGCCCTGGATCAGTTCAAAATCAAAAATGTTGAAAAAGGCGGGTTCGGTCGAGATCACATGATCCTCATAGAACCGCGTTTCTGTGCCTGTGCGGGCCATGAGCGGCCGAGTCTCTGGTTGCACCCGCACAATCTCCTCAACGCCGGGCACGGCCTCCGGCAGGTTGGTCGCCACAGAGAATAAAGTGACATCCCAACGCTCCTCTCCCTCGCTGCCCTGCACGTCCATCTCGACGCGATAGATTCGATCTGCGTTCGCATGAAACCGGTCGTAGCTCAACTCGTCGCGAACGAAGAGCAGGATCAGCAAGCAACACGCCAGCCCCACCGCCAGCCCAGTCACGTTGATGGCCGTGTAGAGCTTGTGCTTGCGCAGGTTGCGGAGCGCAATTTTGAGATAGTTCTTGAACATTGCTCAGCGGCGGGCTTCGGGATAGATAAAGGAGGTGCCGCCTGTCTTATTGATGTAGACGAAGAAAGTGAGCGGCGTATCGGCATCTACCCGCGCCGGACCTTCGGGCGCATCGTCGGTGATGCGGGTGGCGTCGGCAATAGCTTCGATCTCGTGCGCATCAGCAGGACGAATGTGCCATTGCGTGGCCGGGTGACCCTGGATCTCAATGGCGACCTCGTCTAGCACGGCCCGCTTTTCCCGAACGGGAACACCGTCTACAGAAGCCGAAACGGACTGGGCACGCTGCACCTGCACCAGCGTCCGGTCGGCTCCAAACTGGAGGTGCCCGGTGCCTTCGAAACGGATATAGCGCCCGGCTTCCAGATGCAATCGCTCGCCGCCTTCGTGAATGGTAATCCACGGCTGGCTGTGCCCATTAGCAGGCGCGGCCTCAAAGCGGTGCGCGGTATCCAAGCCAAGCGCGACGATGCTGACCAGGGTGATAAGAAGCGTAAGTAGTCTCATGAGACAGGTACTTATTCGTGACGAAGGGAGTGAACGGGATCGGCAAGTGCGGCTTTGATGGACTGGTAGCTCACCGTGAGGAGCGCAATGCCAAGCGCAACGGCACCAGCTAACGGGAAAATCCACCAGGATAGCTCGGCATGGTAAGCAAAATCGGCCAGCCAGCGGTTCATGGCGAAATAGGCAATCGGAGCCGCCACCACCATGGCAATGATGACAAGCTGCGAAAAATCCTTTGAGAGCAGCAGCACAAGGCTCCCGACAGAAGCGCCGAGCACTTTGCGCACACCGACTTCTTTGGTGCGCTGCTCGGCGGTGTACGAAGCCAGCCCAAAGAGGCCGAGGCACGCGATCAGAATCGCCAGCACCGAGAAGAGGCCGAGCGTCTGCGTCAGGCGGCGCTCGCTCTGGTAGAGTTGGGCAAAGGCGTCATCCAGGAAGGTGTATTCGAAGGGATAGGCCGGGTCGAAAGCCTCCCACGTCTCGCGGATAAACGCCAGCGTCGCCGGGATCTCCTCACCGCTGATGCGCACCGACAGGGTCGCGTGGCGCGGGGCGATGTAGAGAAACAGGGGATCGATGGCCTGCCGCAGCGACGAGAAATGGAAGTCCTTGATGACGCCAATGACAGTGCCCGCCTCGATCTCGCCCGGCGAATCCAGTCGCTTACCGACGGGGTCGTCCCAGCCGAGGCTGCGGGCCAGCGCTTCGTTGATGACAATGGCGCTGGTGGAATCCGTCGGGTATTGTGGGTCGAAGTAGCGCCCGGCGGTAAGTTTCATTTCGTAGGTGTCGAGGAGGTCGAAATCATCCAGGCGGATAGCGGCGGCGGTCCAGCTTTCGTCCTGCGCCAGTCCCTCCGGGTTAATGCCAAAGCTCATCATACCCTGGCCCGGCACGCTGTTGC
>DATGCC010000092.1:0-3493 GCA_035312345.1 Rhodothermales bacterium | reverse complement strand
GGGCACGACGGGCAGCAACGGCACGGTCACGTTGGTCACGAATGGCCGGACCAAGTCTAACAACCCGACCATCAACTTCTGTGTAGACGATGTCATCGCGTCGCTGCCGTATGACGAGAACGACAACACCAATCCCGGCTTTGACTGTGGCGGCAGTGGTGGGACGCCCACCGATGTTCATGTAGAAGCCATCTCGACCGGCCAACAGGGCGTCGGCGGCGGCGACAAGGTTGGCACCGCGACCGTCACGATTTTTGACGATCTGGGCAACCCTGCCAGCGGCTACACCGTTACCGGCACGTTCAGCGGTGACTTCAACGAGATGGTTACGAGCACGAGCACGACTAACGGCAGCGGTGTCGTCACGTTGACCACTACGGGTACGGGCCGAGGGAAAATCAACGTGAGTTTCTGCGTGGACACCGTGTCGGGTTCGTTGCTGTATGATGATGGTGACAATGCGAGTACTTCGTTTGATTGCGGGACAGCCAAGCAGGGCCTTGCCGGTGCGGATGTGCCGGATGGCTTCTCGCTGGAGCAGAACTATCCGAACCCGTTCAATCCTGCGACGGTCATTGCTTACACCCTCGGTGAAGCCAGCCCGGTGACGCTCAAGGTCTACAACGTGCTCGGTCAGGAGGTTGCTACCCTGGTAGCTGGCTACAAGGCGTCCGGGCGTCATGAGGTAGCTTTCGATGCGTCTCACCTGAGTGCAGGTATTTATCTGTATGTGCTAGAAGCAGGCTCTTTCACAGCTACACAACGGTTGACCCTGTTGAAATAAGAAAGACCATACGATCAGCGCATAACCTGAGTGCGAGAGGGGCGATATCTTTGCGGTATCGCCCCTCGTTTTGTTGGACCTATAGAGCGAGAGGATCTGAACGCGCACCATAAAAGAACCCCGACGCCTGTGCGGAGCGCCGGGGTTCGGCAGGACCTGCTACATGAACAGGCCCCGGAGCAAAGCCAATGGGTTTAGCTCGTAGAGCCGTTGGTTTCAAAGATCTCCTCGTCGTAATCATCGATATTCACCTTGCGGATGAACTCGCGGAGGAACCACGCCTGTTTCTCGTGGATGCGCAGGTATTCAACGATGAGATCCTGGGTAGCGAGATCGTCCTCGAATTCGTTGGCGGCCTTACGCAGTTCGTCGGCGTAGGTCACTTCCATCTGGAACGCTTCATGCGCGATCAACAAGTCATCGGTGATCGACTCGTCAGGATCGGGCAGGAGCTTTTCCTCGGCGAAGACGGCAGGGTTCCAGACCGGGTCGCCATCCAGCACGCGGATGCGTTCGCCCATATCGTCGATTTCATTTTCGAGCGTCTCCATATGGTCGTCGAAAAGCGTATGGAGCGGCAGGAAGTGCGGACCGGTAACAAGCCAATGATATCGCTTGTAGAGGTCCTCGAAAAAGAGGGCAGTGGCCAATAGCTCGTTCAGGCGATCAATAATCGCCTCGTCGGCGTCAGGGTGAATGGCTCGAAGGTTTTGCATATTCATAGTCCCGTAAGGAATGACGTGCAAGCTAAATACAGGACTTGAATGACTGCATGCGGTGCTTGATTCAGCACGGATGCAACCAAGATGCAACACTTGTGGGAAGGCCGAAAGCCGAAGGAAAAAGGTCGAAGTATAGGGGAGGGGAATTGCCGCCTTTTTCTGCTTACCAGTTTACCCGGTCTGTCTCGATGATCCCGTGCGAATCCGTAAAGCCGGCAGGGACTTCAATGACGTACTGTGCCGGTGCTTTTGAGGCAATGGGGTCAGGTGAGAGGGGCTGGGCGTACTTGGCGATGTCGACGATCTGCGAGTCGGCATTGACGAACATCAGGTCGAGGGCGAGTGGGGTGTTTGCCATCCAGAAGCTCTGTGGCTCCTCGTAATCAAAGACGAAGAGCATGCCGCTGCGGTCAGGCAACCCTTTGCGTTGCATCAGCCCCCGCATCCGCGCCGAGTCTGTTGCAGCGATTTCGATATCGATGGTAAGATAAGAACCCCCTTCGCGCAGAAAGTCCAGTTCTCCATCGGCACGGAAGGGAATGGTGGTTTCTTCCGGGGTGGTTTGTGCGGTGTCGGGCTCTGGCTCCGGCGTATCGGTACAGGCAGCAAAAAGGAGCAGGAAAGCAACGAGTGTGAGAAAGCGCATGGGAAAGGGGAATGAGATAAGTTAAGTGGCTAGAATACATCTCAAAAAACAGAAAGGTCGTTGCAAGGAGCGAAGCGACGAAGCAATCTCGTGCGTATCGCTGCTTATTTTCGAGATTGCCAAGCTCCTTTCAGGGCTCGCAATGACATGCTAATTTTGAGAGGGCTTCTACTCCGAACGCTGCCAGCGGATGCGGGTGGAGTCGGTGATGCCGAAGCGGTCGCTGAAACCACCGCGTACTTCCACCACGAACTGCGCCGAATCGGTCGAGAGAATCTGCTCTTGCGACAGGGGCGGCGTGCGTTTGGCAATATTGACAATCTGCGAATCTGAAGCCACAAACATGATATCGAGCGGGATGGGCGTGTTTTTCATCCAGAAGCTCTTCATTTCGGCTTCGGGGAAGAGAAACAGCATGCCCTGCCCTAGCGTCAGCGACCGCCGGTCCATCAGCCCTCGTGCCCAGGCCGAGTCGGAGGTGGCAATCTCGACGTCAATGGTGCGGATCACAGAACCATCGGGGTGCACGAAGTCCAGTGTCCCATCCGCACGAAATGGGATGTCGCGCGGAAGGGCGGGTTGCGGCTCAGATTCGCACGCGGCAAGCAGAACGAGGCACAGGAGTAGGAGCAAATAACGCATGGTCGATTGATGGTCGGTAGGTGGGCCTATTAGAGCGCAAACGTATAAATACTGCGGTACGTTACGACGTAGAGCCGATCATTCTGCACTTCCAGGTATTCGTGGGCCGAGTCGAGGTCGGCGCGGGCGAGCACCTCGCCGGAGCGGGCGTCGATACGGTAGAGGGCATCTGGCTCGGCCGTGAAGCCGTAGCCTGCAAAAATGGAGCGGTCGTGCAGGATGAAGATGTTGTTGGAGGTCATCGGTGGGGTGCGCCAGGTCTCTTCCTGAAAAACAGGATCCACGCTGACGAGCCATGAGCATTGTCCTTGCACTTCGCTCGCATAGGTCGCACAGGCTTCGTTGAAAAGGAGCTGCCCATCGACGTAACGCACATCCTGGATTTCGACGTAGCGATCCTGCTGGAGGAACCGGTTCAGGTTGAGTGACCAACGTTGCGTGCGGTCGTCGTTGTAGAGAATGGCGCGGTACTCGCACACATCGCCCAGCGAACCGCAACGGCCTTTATAGAGCTCGAGCCATCCATCCTCTGTAGCCTCAGCGATGAAGAGCTCCAGGCCATCATATTCACGGCGTACGTCGCCCGGCGTGTTCAGCGGCACCTCCTTGCGAAAACGCAGCGCGATGCCCTCCGGTTTGTTTCTACCCGTGAGATGAGAGGGTAGCCCGCCCCCACTGGGCCGGGGCGACTGGTCGATT
>DATGCC010000091.1:0-6460 GCA_035312345.1 Rhodothermales bacterium | reverse complement strand
TGCGAAACCCATAACCTGAATACACTGGTCCTCTCCGGCGGTGTCTTTCAGAATCAGTTGCTGCTAACCGAACTCAAAGCACTACGCGATGCCGCAGATGGGCCAGCGATCTGGACGAACCGCGCCGTGCCACCCAATGATGGGGGCATCAGTATAGGTCAGGCTGCGCTTGGGGCCTTGGCCAATGGGTCATAACGCAAAGGCTTTCGCCAGCGTGGTCAGCAAAACGGTGCCGGCTTCTTCTGCCGTACGCCCGAACGCCACCAGCCCGTCCTCGTGCCCGCCCATCGCAAAGAGCCGCTGCGAGTGGACGTTCGTTTCACGGAAGAGTCGCGCTACCTCCTCAGCCATCTCGGGTGTTCCATACGACACATCGGGGCGGGTGATGGGCAGGTTGAGCGCATGCGCGTTTTCCCACAACTCCGGCGAGTGAACATGCATCACCCAGCGCACTTTGTCGTCCAGCGCATAGACCGCCCCATGCGTCAGGCTTTCCGATGACGGCTTGCGTGGCCCCTCGGCGATGACGACGTTGCGCGCCGGGTAGCAGGCATGCACGAGCGCGTAGTGCTCGCCGGTCAACTCAGCCAAGCCACCCGTTTGTGTGGCGCTGATGACAAAGCAGCGCTCTGTCGGTGGCGAATCGAACAGAGGCACACGCATGCTGATGTTGCCGTAGCCATACCCATCATACCGCGCCGGATCCTGCCCGATCAATTGGGTCAGATACAGCATCTTGCGCCACGCGCTGAGCTCGCGCAATGGCTCTTCAGGCAGCGGGGGTGTCTCCAGGAACCACAATTCATATTTTATGACACCTTCCTGATCCATCGCCTAATCTTCCAGAATGTACTGCATGATTGTCACGTCCTGCCACTGCCCGTTTTTGTAGCCAATCTCGCGCTGGGTGCCCACAATCTCGTAGCCAAAACGCTCGTGCATCTTGATGCTTCCCGCATTGGTGGCCCAGATCTTGGCGACGAGATGATGATACCCGAATGCCCGGCAACGGTCGATGAGCGCCTGCTCGATGCGGCTGCCGTAGCCCCGCCGCGTCAGCGTGCGGCAGATGTACACGGACGTTTCGCAGCAGAAGCGGTAGCCGGGCCGGTCGCTGTAGCGCTTGATGATGCCCCAGCCCAGCACCTCGCCTTCCTCCTCCAACACGATAAACACCTCACGGTCATGGAAGCCTGCCATTTGCTGTTGGATGTCGGCAGCAGTTTTCAGGACATCATCCATCGTGCTGTCGTTCGCGGCAATCGATTCGTTGTAGATCGCGGCGATGGCGGCAGCATCGGCGGGCGTGGCATCGCGGATGTGAGGGTGGTCGGGCATGGTCACAGGAATGGCATCAACATACGGTGCACGCATCCAACGGGCAACTGCCATGCTCCATACGAAATGTAGATGAACGGGTTTGCTAAAGTGACAGGCATCGCCTAGTATCGATGGAGAAAACTGGCGTTTTTCACGCAAATGGACCGAATATGAAACAACCCTTCTGGGGACAGTACGAGTTGCTGCGTCCGGCGCAGATCGACGCCATCCGGGCCGAGCATCCCATTGCGTATGTGCCGTGGGGCGCGCTCGAATGGCACAGCTACCACAACCCCATCGGGCTGGATGGGATACAGGCACACGGGCAATGTACCGCGCTGGCACGGCACACAGGTGGCGTTGTGCTGCCACCGATCTACGTCGGCACCGACACCATCAAGCCGTACAAAGGCTTTCCGCATTCCATCGAACACCGCGCCGAGACCGTCCGCACCCTCACGGCCGAACTGCTGGAACAACTCGCCGACGAAGGCTTCCGCGTAATCGTGGTGCTGACCGGGCATTGCGGCGAGGGGCACACCGACGCGCTGCAAGAAGCTGGAGATGCATTTGCCGAAAGCCATCCCGAGGTGGGTTGCTGGATTGTCCCGGCGTTCGAGCCGATACAAGACACGTATCCGTCGAACCACGCTGCGCTCGGAGAAACGTCGTTCCAGTTGCTCTTCAAACCCGAGGTGGTGGATCTTTCGCTCCTGCCCGACGACCGCGAGCCGACGCTCGACGAAGACGGCGTGTGGGGCAAAGATCCGCGCCGCGCCTCAGCAGAAGAAGGAGCCATCATGCTCGATCTGTTTGTCGAGCGCGCCCTGCCGCGCATTCAGGAACTACTGGATCATCATACTTCTTGAACCACCACGCTTCTCGAACCACTACACGTCTTGAACCACCCCATTTTATGAAGTACAGAACCCTGGGCCGCACCGGCCTGCAGTGCAGCGAAGTGGGCCTCGGCACCTGGGCTTTCGCCTCGCAAATCTACGGCGATGTAGAAGCCTCCGACGCCCTCGCCTGCATCCGCGCCGCGCTGGATGCAGGCATCACCGTCTTCGACACGGCTCCGCTCTACGGCGACGCCGAACGCGATGGCATCGCCGAGGAAATCCTGGGCAAAGGGCTCGGCTCCGAGCGCGACAAGGTGCTGATCTCCAGTAAATTCGGGCGCTATGCCACCGAAAACGCCGCGCCGCATTTCCACGCGCAACGGGCGCGCGAGTCCGTCGAAGGCAGCCTACAACGCCTCGGCACGGATCATCTGGATGTGCTGTTTTTCCACTCGCCGTTCAGCCCAGACGACATCCACGACGATGTGTGGCAGGCGCTGACAGATCTAAAGCAGGAAGGCAAGGTCCGCGCCATCGGGCATTCCATCTCGATGTTTGACGACACGCAGCAGATGGCCCGCGACTGGGCCGCCGAGCGCAAGATCGATGTGATTCAGGTCGTCTACAGCCTGATGAACCGCGAAGCCTCCGACCTGATAGCGGATCTTGGCGAGCAGGGCATCGGCATCGTAGCGCGGGAGTCGCTGGCGAATGGATTCCTCTCGGGTACCATCACCCGCGACACGGTTTTCCCACCCGGCACGCTCAACGCCCGCTATCCCCGTGAGGAAATCGCAGAACGCGTGGCGTACGTTGACAACCTGTCGTTTCTGGTGCGTGGCGAGATCGAAAATGTCCCGCAGGCTGCTTTCCGCTGGGTGCTCGAAAACCCACACGTCTCGCTCGTGCTCAGCGGGGCCAAAAACGTCCGCGAACTCCGAGACGCCGTTGCCGCTTCCGACGCCACCAGCTACACCGACGACGAGTTAGCACATGCCGACGAATTGCACACGCGGGATTTTCAGGCAGCATAACCCACCTCACGCACACCGCTTTCTCCTCTCTACTTTTTTACCCGACCATCAGTATGGCTGTCAACCTCCTAACCTTCAGCGACCAGGAGCCGCCGATGGGCGACACAGCAGGCAACCAGCCGCTGTCCTTTCTGCGCGCCATCTGGGCCACGCCCCTCGCAGGCGAAGATGAAGCACCAGCGCACCGCATCACCCACGCCCGCGTGATGCAACTGCACGGTCCTGCCATCCTGCACCGGCTGGGCGTGCGTCGGGCGCAGGGCTATCACAAATGCGGCAGTGTGCTGGATCAAGACTGGGTGACAGCGTTCCGCGTGCTGATCTGGAACGGTTCGTCGTGGGAGGTGGCCCTGCACGAGCAAAACCTGCCTTGCCCAGAGGACAATGAGCCCCTCTGGTTCGACCTGAACGGCATCACCACCTCGGCGGCCTTGCTCGAAGTGCGCCATTGCGGTATCGACGAATGGTGGCCGTCGTGGAATCTCACGCAGGGCGCGTTCATCCTGGAAGGCGAGCCGCAGAGTCCACCCGCAAAGAAAGACGAACGCTTGCTGGATGTCGCCGAAGTCTCGCTGTCGGGGCTGCCGCCGGGGCTCGAAGTGGAGCATCGGCACGGTGAGGTGCGCTTCCGGTCGCGATTCATGGATGTCGGCTTCTGCCTCAACCGCGCTGGATTTTCGTTCCTCGCGCTTGATGAGGAAGGGCAGAGCCAGACGACGCAGAACCTGCTACGGCATGCGCCCGGTCTGTTCTTTCAGGGCCCGCACCTGCATCCCGTTGGCAGTGCGCCCGTCATCTCGCCTGCGCTACGCAACAAAGTGCGCGGCACGAGCCGGGTGCAGGGCAACCGCGTCACCTACACCATCGACATTGAAGGTACGGGCCAACGCTATCGGCTCGCGTGGGAAGTGCTGCCCGACCGGCTGATGCTACGGGCCGAACGCCAGGGCGAAGAAGCATTGCGAGCCTGGCACAGCAGTGTCTGGAATCTCGCGCTCAACAGCACCGTGGCTCCGGCCCATGTCATTGGGGCCACGATCCGCGAAAGCGAGACAGGGCTGATGCCCCTGCCTGCATGGCTGCACGCACCACGCTTTGGAAGTTTTAAGATCGAAGCAGATGCCGCCACCGAAGCCACTTTTCTGCGCTCCGATGCCTTCCGACATCTGGACATGACGACGGCTGAAATCAAGCTCGGCGAACTGCCGCAACCGGAGGGCGACTACCTGCTGCCTGCCGGGCGCTACCGGGCGCAGATCGAATGGCAACTGGCGCAACCAGAGATTCCGTTGCAGGAGCACACGCCGCCAGAGATTGCACGGGCCGTCCGCAACGCCAGCCTCACTGCGATGACCTACCGCGCCGACACGGCTACGCTGAGCAACAACGGCGCGTCCATGCACTGCCCGATCTGCATGGACAACTGGTCGGCCACCACCACACGCCTCGGCGCCCTGCTGCCGAATGTGCAAGCCGTAGACCTGCTACGCGACTCGCTAGAACGCTGGCTCGACGGCGGCCCCGGCTATACGAGCGGACGGCTGTTGCAAGACGGCGAATTACACCAGGCCGAAGATGAGTATTTGATGACCGGCACCGCCTGTCTGCTCGGCCTCGCCGATTTTCTGGAGCACACCGGCACACCAGACTGGCTGGCCCGATACCGCGAGCCCATCCGCCGACAACTCGATCGGATGCGTGCCCGCGACCTCGATGGCGACGGGCTGATCGAAAGTCCTTACCGTACGGGCGTCAGCGGCACCGGGCAGTGGAGCACCTGCTGGTTCGATGTGGTGTCGTACGGCTGGAAAGATGCGTTCAGCAACGCGCTGCTGTATCCGGCGCTCGTCAAACTCGCCGATGTGCTTCCGCGACTGGAGCAGCCGAATCTGGCCGATGGATTGCGCGATTGGGCCAAGCAACTCCGCGCCGCGTATCGCCCCACGTTCTTCAACCCGGAGACGGGCTGGCTGGCAGGATGGCGTTGCAAAGAAGACAAACTGCATGACTACGCCTTTCTCGCCCCCAACGGAGCCGCCGTCAACGGCGGCCTGCTCGACAAAGACGACGCCCGAGCCATCATGGAGCGGCTCTGGGGAGAAACCCTGCGCGTCAACCTGCCCGACCCGTACCTCGGCCTGCCCGGCAACCTGTGGCACATCCCCGACGAAGACCTCTCCGACATCATGCAAGGCTTCCCGCTGGGCTATTACCAGAACGGCGGGCGCACGCACTCGCAGTCGCGCCATTTTGTAGGCGCGCTGTACCGCGTCGGGATGTTGCAGGAGGCCAACTACATGCTCAGCCGCCTGTGCAAAGGGCTGGCCGATGGCACCGTCTACGGCGGCTGCCGGAGCGGGCTGGACTGGCGCTACTGGGATGGGCGTCCCTGTGGCTACGAAGGGCTACTGACCGACCAGTTTGGCATCCTCGCTATCGCCCTGCAACAGTACGGCGTTACCCCCGACCATCAACCCGCTTCGTAGCGCTCTAACCCTGTTCGCAATGCCTGAGTCCATTATTTCATTGCCCCATTACACCTGCCGCCATATCCAAACACCGCTGACGATTGACGCAAAAATCCTGGATCCGCAATGGAAGCAAGCCGATTCGGTCCAACTGGTAGACGCGGTTACGGGCAACCCAGGACAATTTGCCACCACGGTGCGCGCACTTTACAATGACACTCATCTCTACGTCGCATTTGACTGCGAAGACGATTACGTGTGGGGCACCGTGACCGAGCGCGAAGGGCCCATCTGGGAAGAGGAGTGTGTGGAAATTTTTGTCAACCCGGCCAACACGGCGCACCAATACTACGAGATCAACATCAGCCCGAAAGGCACCCTCTTCGACGCCTGTATTCTCAACCCGCGCACGCAAGCGCAAGCCGGACTGGCGTTCACCGGACTGCCCAAGTGGGATGCAGAAGGACTGCAAACAGATGTGGCTATTCAGGGCGAAGCCGATCAACCGGGCAAGGCCCGATCATGGCGGGCCGTCTTTGCCATTCCGCACGTGGCGCTAATCGGCGCACCAAACTGCCCACCGCGCCCCGGCGACCGATGGCGCATCAATTTCTACCGCATCGACTCACCCAAACTTGGGCAGCGCGATCATTATGCGTGGAGTGCTCCCGGCGTTGTGGCGTTTCACCGGCCCTGGAATTTCGGCACACTGCTGTTTGAATAGCAGAATCAGGCTGCCATCGCCTGACGCGCTTCGTATTCATGGGCCAGCATCGCATATGTAGTCTTGTCCCAG
>DATGCC010000090.1:0-3625 GCA_035312345.1 Rhodothermales bacterium | reverse complement strand
TTCGAGGTGAGCTTGGGCTCTCGGTGTACTGGCCCTAAACTGCCGACGCGCAAACGTAGCTTCCTGTGGCGAAATGCCAAATAGCTGCTTGCGGAGCCATCTAGATGCAGAGCCCATACCCGTACCCGTTTCAAAACTGCTTGCCGCGGCTGGCGGATGTCACTCCCCGTTGCAGCGCCCTATTCCTCCGGTGTCACCCCCCATGCATCCAGGTACGGCTTGATGTAGGCAACAACGTCCTCCAGGCTTTGCAGGTAGTGTTGGTCGGCGCTGTTAACGTGGGTGATATGCCCCCGCCATGTCCCCGATGTCTCCTTCGTGGGGGCCTCTTCCAGCCAGATTCGGATGACAAAAGAATGCGTATGGGATTCAATAGCATTCATGAGCATATTGCCAACACCATCTGTCTTCGACACTGGGTAGCAACACACGCTTCATCCACGTACATACCCCTGACGCTCGGAGTATAAAAAGGGACAGCGTGAAACCGCGTTGGAAAGCCGTATCAGCAAACGTTTTAAATGCATAAACCTTCCGTATAGGCCCCCGTTGTTCCAACCTATCTTCTAAAACTAGAAAAGGGAGGGGATGGGGCCCATGCCAGTGCATCAGCCTCATCCCCCAATTATTTTTGCAACGGCTAACGCTTACGCCCCTCATCTGTGGGCATCTTTCAAGCTGCCATTCAAGACATGCTCTATGGCTTTGATCTCTCGTTGAATATCGCTCTGCACACTGGTCAGGGTCTGCTGCAGGTTCATGATGTGCGCCAACTGGTCGTGTAGCCCTACATGGGATGTGGTACCCGCTGGTGGGTCGGCGGGGACACGATCTGCGCAAATCTGTTTGTAGAGCACGGTGGTGCGCTGAGACGGCGCTACATCCAGTTCCTCCTTGAGCACGTCGACGCACTGCTCATACTGACGAAGCGCATCGGTCCGGTTATCGGCCAGATAATAGAGCTTCATGATGGACCGGTGCGTATGCTCGCGGGCCCGGTCGATATGCAGGATTTGCTCGCCATATGCCAGGCCCATCTCGTATTGCCCATGCACCTCCGCGTAGTCCATCAGTTTGTCGAGCATGCTGAGATAGATATGCTGAAGCCGTTCCCGCTTGAGCAGGCACCAGTCCTGATAGAAATTCTCCAGCAGCGGCCCTGCATACAGCACAATGGCCTGTTGGAGGGCCTGGGCCTGCTCGGAATCCAGCAGGTGCCCGCCCCGCCCGCGTACCTGCTTGTAGGCACTCTCGAAATGGATCACATCAAGCTGCAAGTCGGCCTGGGGGTTGACCTGAATCCAGTCCGTCTGGCTCCAGAGCAACTGCTGCTCCTCGGGCAGGGCCCGGTCATCCAGCGCCTGATGCAACTGCCACAGCACCCGGCGCAAATACACCCGAGACTGCGCCGTCGAACAGTAATCCCACAGCAGGCTCGCGAGCACCTCACGCGCGTGCGGCCGGTCGCCATGCAATAATAAATAACAGAGCAATTCCTGGGTTTTCTGCGACTCAAGTCCAGGCAGCACTTTGCCCTTGCGACGAACACATAACTTCCCGAACATGGTGATTTGCCAATGATTCATCATCACACCCCTTATCCTATCTGCAAGCTACAGATCTCCGGCTCTTTCCAGCTGGCGTGTTTTAAGACCCCAGGCGTCCAGGCAGGGCTATACACCCATGCAGGTAGGGGCCTACAAGCAACAATGCGACTTCAAGACCGAGGGGAATAGTAATACCTTGTTCCGTTCACCGGGTATAGGCGCGGTAGGTCTTTGAACGGAGCAGCGGATACTATACAACGAACTACAAACGATACGTGAGCGAGCCCGCCAGAGAGCGATGGCGTCGTGCTACCTCAATTAAGGTGGAGCTTAAATGCTAGATGGTGTGTGCAGCGATCTGCACCTTTCCTTATGTACTATAGCAATGACTTCGGCGGAAGTCAATATTACCTCTGCTTGTACCACAGACCATCTTCTGCCGGTGCATGCAAGGCAGCACGCTAGATGCGTGTGCTCATTTCCTGTACGCTCGCCAGCGAGCCGGGCCCTCGCGCCCCTGCTTGCGGTAACCTGGGGTGCTGTCAAGCCGCTTTTTCGGAAGCGGGCTTCTTTGCTAATCTCAGAAACCGCTTGGTAAGGTGATTCGGGGCTGAACATGGCTCTCTTTGCCGGATCGACATCCGCTTTATCGGCCCGTAGCGCACCCCAAGAGTACTTCTTCGCTACGATCAGGGCGCTGCTACGCGCCTCAAAAGTCGTCTGCCCCTGCGACAAAAATCCCTCATGCTCGCTCTCCGGCTGACTTACCAAGCGGTTTCTCTCAGTGTACAACAGCAAGATATCACGCAGCGTTGTCGCACCGTATCTCGCACCGTATTTTGCTGAGACGTTACCTTTCCTTAACGACCGTGACGCGAGCAAACGCGACCGTACTCACCTCTACCAAGCAATATGCTATTTTTTCTACACCCAGGGGCAACGTTTGCGCAATTCCTACGTCTTACTACGATGGAAACGGGGCAATAAATGGTGCCCTTTCTCGTTAAGAGCATAGGGCTTACAGTATACTTTATACCTATTTACTGTAAAGAGTCGCTCCTGCTCGTAGCTCCCACTCATCGATTGCACGAATAGACCGCTATGAAAAAGCGTTGGTTGTTTATCCTGATAGGCATCGTGGCTGTGCTCGCCATCCTCGGCGTGCTGTTCAGCAGCCAGGAAAGCGAATCGGCCGAATTGCTGGTACGCCCGGAGACGGGGCCGTTCCAGGTGACCGTCACCACCACGGGCGAGTTGCAGGCGAAGAACTCGGTCAAGATCTACGGCCCCAGCAGCACCCGCCAACTGCGCATCTACGAGATGAAGCTGATGCGGCTGGTGGCCGAAGGCACGGTGGTGAGTAAAGGCGATTTTGTGGCCGAACTGGACCGCTCGGAGCTGAACAGCAAGCTAAACGACGCCAACCTCGAACTCCAAAAGGCGCAGTCGCAGTATGAACAGGCGCGGCTCGACACCTCGCTGACGCTGAGCAAGGAACGCGACAACCAGGTGAACCTGAATTATGCGATGGAAGAAGCCAAGCTGCGCAAGGAGCAGGCCACGTACGAAGCCCCGTCGCTGCAGCGGCAAGCCGAGATCGACTTTGAGAAAGCCGAGCGGGCCTACCAACAGGCCGTCGTCAACTACCAGACGCAGGTCAAGCAGGCCGAAGCCAAGATGAGCGAGGTCGAAGCCGACCTGTCGAAGGCGCAGAACCAGTTTCAGATGCTCGTAGACGCCGGGCAGGAGTTTACGATCATGGCTCCCGAAAACGGCATGGTCGTCTACAAACGTGACTGGCGCGGGCAGAAGCTGACGACGGGCGGCACGGTCAATGCATGGGATCCCGTGGTTGCCGAGTTGCCCGACCTCTCGATCATGGAATCGATCACCTATGTCAATGAGGTCGATATTCAGAAAATCAAGTCGGGCCAGGAAGTTAAAATTGGCCTCGACGCCGACCCGGACAAGCAACTCACCGGCACCGTCACGAGCGTGGCGAACATCGGCGAACAGCGGCCCAACTCGGACGCCAAGGTCTTCGAGGTCGGCATTGTCATCAACGAAGCCGACACAAC
>DATGCC010000089.1:0-2028 GCA_035312345.1 Rhodothermales bacterium | reverse complement strand
ACGCAGAACGAGATGCGCGCCTCGTCCATCAGTGCCCGCAGCCGCTCGTGCTTGTCGCGCCCAACGACGGTGTAGGCCAGCCGCACATCCTCGAAGCCTTCGCCCACGAATACCTCCGCCTCGCCCGGCTTGGCGACGGTGATGCCCTGCGCACCCAGGCCCTGCTGATGCCGGGCCAGTGCGACGGATTTGTGCGTTTTGGTGTGGGGCCGGAGCACTACATGGTTCGCGGTCGCCCGCGCCTGCATCTGCTCCAGGTTGGCATCCAGGCGTTTCTTGTCAATGAGGACGCAGGGGGTAGGGAGGTCGTCTATGAGCATCGGGTTGTTCTCGAAAGAAATTGCGTTTTACGCATTGTGAAAATCATAATCCATCACGTCGCAGACGGGTCGGTAACCGATGCGCTGATAGATGCTGTTGGAGGTCGGGTTGGCAAGGTTAGTATACAAAACGCAGAAGGCACATCCGTCATCCAGCAACCGCTGACTCAGGGCGGCGGTACACACGGTGGCATAGCCGCGCCGACGGTGTTCGGGGGGCGTATAGACATAGCCGACACGGGCACTACGTGGGGAATAACCCGTAGCGGCAGCCACCGTCACCGGCTTGGTGTCAATCCACAGCACACCGGCTTCTTGCTCAATGAGCCGCTGCGCCTGGTGCCTCGGATGCGCATTCATGATACCGGCCTCTTTGCCAAAAGCGGCGATCCAGTTGGTGAGCAAATCCTCATCCTCGGAGGTGGCGGTACGCATGGTGCCGGGTGGCTTGTCCTCGGGCCAACTGACCTCGGTCAACTCATAGATGCGCTGCAACATCCCTGGCTCGGCACGCACGTCTCTGGCACGGCTCCACGCCTCTGCAAAGTGTTGCACGGCAGGCTTTGGTCCCAGCACGGCGGGCACGGTCTCGTAGACCTGCGCCACATTTGCCGCGAGGGGCTCCACGGCCTCTTCCGGCATCTGCGTCAGGCCCACCTTGTACGGCGGGGTGCGCCATGCACAACCGACGACCGTGCCATCTTGCTCAATGGTGGCAAAGTAGAGCGGCGTCTCGTACCGATCCGTGGAACGGGTCAGGCTGTGGGCGAGGCCAAGGATGAGGTTGTGTTCGGCCTCGCGTTGTAGCAACCACAGCTCGGCGCGTTGTAGAAAGGCAGCGGGGGTAGGATGCCTGCGGATGTCGAGGGTCATTGCATCGTCCAGAAGGAGCACGGTGCCTCAATATACTACGGCACAGGACAATGCTGCGAGGTTCAATTTTGTCGTTACGATTGGATAGGGGCGCAAACATTCCTTCCGTGCTGTCGCTTTACGTCTTCCCTACTGCTCCAGCCGATCCCCTCCAACTTATGCCTGACCGCATCTGGATGCTCGAAGAAGGCGACCTGCCGCTCGTGGCGACAGCCATTCACAACGGCCACGCCGTCCGCGACGAGGTGGCAGAACGGCTGGCACTCTCCGATGCCGAACGCCGCCGCGAAGAAGACCCTTTCACGGATCGCTTCGCCCGTGTCGCGGAAACCCGTTTCGTGGGACTACGTTCGCGCTTCGAGGTGGATCTGAATCGTCCTCGCGATGGCGCTGTGTATCAGAAACCAGAAGATGCGTGGGGCCTGCACGTCTGGAAAACGCCGCCACCGAAAGAGCTCGTAGCCCGCTCGTTGGCAGAATATGATGCGTTTTACGAAGAAGCGGAGCGCGTCTTTCGTCGCCTTGAGGCACGGCACGGGCGTTTTGTGGTCTTCGATATCCATTCCTACAACCACCGCCGCGACGGGCCGGAGACAGTGCCTGCCAATCCTGCCAAAAATCCCGAAGTCAACGTTGGCACCGGCACGATGGATCGCGAGAACTGGGCATCTGTCGTAGATCGTTTCATCAGCGATCTGCGGGCCGCCGAGGTCCAGGGTCGCGTGCTTGATGTGCGCGAGAACGTGAGGTTTCAGGGCGGCTACTTTCCCGAATGGATCCACAAAACCTTTCCTGAAACCGGCTGTGCCCTTGCCATCGAGTTCAAAAAGACCTT
>DATGCC010000088.1:0-14155 GCA_035312345.1 Rhodothermales bacterium | reverse complement strand
CGACGTGGGCGATAGTCTGGGCACGGTTGAGCATGTTCTCGCTTCTTGCGAGCACCTCCTCGGATTGCTTGCGCTCCGTAATATCGCGGAATGTAACTGCGACGCCGTCTCCCAATTTGACTACGGTGATGTCGAACCAGCCTTTAATACGCCGATCCGCATAGTATTTTTCTTCCTGGAAGGGTGTATCCGTTTCTACGACCTGCTTGAAGGCATCGAAAATGCCAATCCTGCGGAGGACGGGGGCCTCTTCCAGCAAGCGCAGGCCCACCAGATCTCTATCGGGGCGATTGGTCAGGTGCGAGGCGGCCGGATTGGTCATCAACCATTTGAAGTCGATGATCTCGCCGGTCTCCTCGCGGACGGCTTCGAGCGCCATGATGCCATCCTTGGAGTTGCGCAGGATGCCATCAAGTAGCGCCTGGTGGTTATGGATGTCCGTATTGGTGCCATACCACTTCACCACTTCACCCTGCTCGTCGTGCTGGGGCAGGGCACGGCCCAGGTGCCAGCGATACACCCCATCGGTGCGGCGCAGGCGAAATTCTATCTCATAAGGGGTGCCGGTCTCTAGAGCGTGGGACCAGCGGGCGATGCAGGCCGGCAGGTCTTCCGGATGGATCATGGCTTGCCATCCTTCGCCAATAATCTCTCTGTAGGTGCGTCCGAAGTAATGGAGGACGACCTCGTTGACAAAGTCGAGGTGGCCGTCTGGGCGGGCGGTCCAGACCTGCTGCGGAATAGCGTTAACGAGTGGAGAAGCGGTGCTACTCGTATGGGGTGGTGTGTTTTCACCCGCTGCAACGGAATTCGATGCAATATGAGCAGCGTTGTGAACAGGCATAGAGGCCGATAAAGAAGGTCAGCGTAGCGGGGCAAGCAGAAGGCAAATGCGCACTACGCCACTGCGATAGATTAGATCATTAAACCTACACCACAGCACACTCTAACGGGACATTCAATCGTAAAAAAGGAGATACAAGTCTATACAGGTTTTTTTGAAGGAGTCGTCAATCCGGAATATATTGGAGGGATGGTCAACCTTTCTCATCCCGTTATGCCCTCCGATTTTCTCTCGCCTCGTGTCAAGATCTGCTGTATCAGCAGCCTCGAAGAGGCGTGGAGGGCTATCGAGGCGGGAGCGGCTGCGCTGGGGTTGGTTTCGGCCATGCCAAGCGGGCCGGGAGTGATCCAGGAGGACGTGATTCAAGAGATTGCTGCCCAGGTGCCGCCGCCTATCGCTACCTTCTTGCTTACTTCCAGCCAGGACGCTGACGAGATCATCGTGCAGCAACGACAGTGCGGTACGACGACCGTACAACTGGTGGATCAACTCACCAGCGGCAGCTACGCCGACCTGCGTCGTGCGTTGCCCGGTATCGGCGTGGTGCAGGTGATTCATGTAACCGGAGAGGCATCCGTTGAGGAGGCGTTGAAGGTGGCTCCAGAAGTGGATGCGCTCCTGCTGGATTCGGGCAACCCCGCGCTGGCGGTCAAAGAACTCGGCGGGACGGGGCGTACGCACGACTGGCTCCTCAGTCGCCGCATCTGCCGGGAGGCAGGCGTGCCCGTCTTTCTGGCCGGTGGCTTGAAGCCCGAAAACGTCGGCGCGGCGATCCGGCAGGTGCACCCGTTCGGCCTTGACCTGTGCAGTGGCGTTCGCACTGATGGGCAACTTGATGGTGACAAGCTTCGGCGCTTCTTTGAGCAGGTGCGGCAAAGCACCTCGCATTGAAAACGTCATGGCGCATCCGCAACCCGGCAGTGCTGTCTACAGTATGCGCGTCTGGTTTTCCTTTCAACAAGCTACAGAGGAATTGTTCTATGCCAATCTTTACCACACGCCCGATACTGGCGGCTTTCTTGATGTTGCTTTTCGCTGGATATGCCGCCCCGGCCTCGGCGCAGACGCCTGAGGAGGAGGTGCGCGCCACCATAGACAACCTTTTCGACGGCATGCGCGCAGGCGACAGCACGGCGGTGCGCGCCACGTTTCACAAAAACGCGACCCTGGCCTCGTCCTTTACCCGCGAGGGAGCGCCCATGCTGCAGGCCGGGTCGGTAGACGCTTTCGTCAATGCTGTGGGTGGGCCGCACGACCTGGTCTGGAATGAGAAGATTTGGGATGTCACAATCCACGTACGTGACAACCTGGCGATGGCCTGGATGGACTACGCCTTTTTCCTGGGTGACCAGTTGAGCCATTGCGGCGTCAACTCGTTCCAACTGGTGCGCACGGAGGAGGGGTGGAAAACCGTCCACATCATCGATACGCGACGGCAGGAGGGCTGCGAGGTGCCCAGCGAGGAATAACGACTTGCCTTTCCGCATGGCGTTTCGGTATTTCTCATTCTGATCAAGTGGAATGAGCTCGGAAAGCGGAGCGCGAGGAGCGACAAAAACGCCTTCCGCTCTCCGAACAAAAGGAAGATTCCAAAAGAATGAGAAAACTATTATGGGTGTTGCTAGCGATAGGGCTGGTTGGTGCGCTCGGGTATGTCACTGTGGCCCCGTGGTATGTGGACCAGGCGTTCAACCGCGTGGCCGAGCCGCCGCCCTATGAGGTGTCCATTAAGGCACGGGCGCTGCATGACCAGCTTTTTGTAGCCGATCTGCACGACGACCTGCTGCTCTGGAGCCGCGATCCACTGAAACGCTACGAGCGCGGGCATACCGACCTGCCGCGCCTCGTCGAAGGCAATGTCGGGTTGCAGGTGTTCTCGGCCGTGACCAAGTCGCCGTGGGGGCAGAATTACGTAAACAACAGCGCCGACTCCGACCGGATCACCCCGTTGGTGATAGGCGAGTTGTGGCCCGTGCGGACGTGGACGAGCCTGCGTGAGCGGGCCCTCTACATCGCCGAACGGCTCCACGAGGCGGCAGCGCAGTCCGGTGGACAACTGGTTGTCCTTGAAACCACAGGCGATCTCGAACGCTTTCTGGCACGGCGTGTCCAGGAGCCGACCATCGTGGCAGGGGTGCTGGCAACGGAGGGGTTGCATCCGCTGGAAGATTCCTTTGAAAACCTCGATGTGCTGATCGACGCGGGCTACCGGGTGCTGGGCCTTACCCATTTCTTCGACAACGAAGTGGCAGGCTCGGCGCATGGGCTGGAACGGGGCGGGCTGACGGATCTGGGCCGCCAGGTGATTCGCCACATGGAAGCTCGCCACATCATCGTCGATCTCGCCCATGCCTCGCCGCAAACCATTGACGAGGTGCTGAACATGGCGACGCAGCCCGTCGTGGTCTCGCACACGGGCGTGCAGGCCACCTGTCTGGGGCCGCGCAACCTTTCGGATCAGCACATCCAGCGCATTGCCGAGGGGGGCGGGCTGATCGGGATCGGATTCTGGGAAGGTGCCGTATGTGATATTGAGCCTGCCGCCATCGTGCGTGCCATGCGGCATGTGGTGGATCTTGTGGGCATCGACCATGTGGCTCTGGGTTCGGACTTTGATGGCAGCGTCCGCACGAAGTTTGACGCGACGGGCCTTGAGCTCATCACCGATGCGTTGTTGGCAGAGGGGTTTTCTGAGGCCGAGATCCGGCAGATAATGGGTGGGAACGTCCTGCGCCTGCTGCGCGAAACGCTGCCGCCGGGAAGGAGCGGTGGAGACTAAAGTGCTGCTCCCGATACACCGGTACGGTTGATGAATAGAGAAATACAAGTTTGTTGTTACTATCCTCTGTTCACGGTTCACCATCCACTTTTCATGCGGTACATTCAGGCACATGGATAACGAGCTAGCATACATCGTAGGCAGTGTGATCACGGACGACGGGCCGGAACCGTTCAAGCTCACCGTAGCGAATGGCACGTTCGAGACAGGTACGTTCACCACGCCGGATCCAGAACAGGCGTCGCTATCCATTATCCAGCAGCAGCGGTTCGCGCAACTCGTCCATGAACAGGCTGGCGTGGCGTTTGCCCAGGTACGGATGGGAGCCTACCGTTGCCCGAGTTGCAAACGCTGGGTAGATGTGATGACGGAGCCATGGGAAGGCGACCGCTGTGCTACCTGCGCCACTCGAAAGTCTGAGCCGCCGCCCGTGCTGGAGACCTCACCTGATGCCACCACACTGGAGGCCCGGATAGCCGCGCTGGAAGCCCGTGAAAAAGCGTGGGAAGACACGGGCATGATCGAAGCGGTGCTGCCATCGGACCAGGGCGCGTTGATTGAACGGGCTATTGCGCTCGCGGTCGAAGCCCACCAGGGGCAGCGTGACAAGGCCGGGATGCCGTACATTCTCCATCCGTTGCGCATGATGCTGCGCATGGTGACGCCCGAAGACAAAATGGTGGCGGTGCTGCACGATGTGGTAGAAGACACCGCCTGGACGCTCGATGCCTTGCGCAAGCAGGGCTTCCCCGAGATCGTGATTGAGGCTGTAGATGGGCTGACCCGGCGCAGGAAGGAGTCATACGATGCCTTCATTGCGCGAGCGGCCCGGCATCCACTGGCCCGGCGCGTCAAACTGGCCGACCTGGAAGACAACCTGGATCTGCGTCGTCTCGCTAAGCTGACCGCCGACGATCTGGAACGCCTCATCCGCTACCAGCGAGCCTGGCACTACCTCACCGATTATTCTGACTGAACCCAATCCAGATGACGCGATCTGCTCTTCTGATTTTGCTAGTGACTTCCTTCGTGCTTGCAGCCTGTGCGCCGACAGACGAGGCCAAAATGAATGAAGCCCTGCCCGACACCTTGCGCATCGCCACCTACAATATTGAGGATGTGCGTACGGGGGATTTGCAAAACCCGGACAATCCTCGCCTCAAGAAAGCCGCTGCCGTTATCCAACGCTTGCGCCCCGATATCTTGCTCGTCAACGAGATCACCTACGATGGGCCGGAGGGACAAAATGCGCAGCGATTCGCCAACACTTTTTTGAACGTCTCGCAAGGCGAAGGTTTAGCACCGATCCGCTATCAGGCATTCAGCGCGCCGACCAACACAGGCCTCGCCAGCGGCTTCGATCTCAACAACGATGGTGTCCTCGTTGGCACCTTCCCGACGCCTGCGCCGCCTAACCCGGATGGCAGCCCGCCTCCACAGACGCAGGCCCAGCGCGACTATGGCAACGACACCTGGGGGTTTGGCACGTTTCCGGGGCAGTATGGCATGGCCTTGTTCGTGCGCGAAGGGCTGGACATCATGCGAGATTCGGCGCGCACGTTTCAGCTTTTGCCGTGGAGCCATATGCCCAACGCGCTCATGCCAGTCGATTCTACGACGGGGCAGCCGTGGTACGAGGGTGAGGAAGGCGAGCAGTTCCGGCTGAGTTCCAAGAGCCACTGGGATGTGCCTGTGCGTCTGCCGCATGGCGAAGTGCTGCATGTGTTAGCGAGCCATCCGACGCCGCCTGCTTTCGATGGACCTGAGCAGCGCAACGTCCGCCGCAACCATGACGAGATTCGTTTCTGGGCCGATTATCTGGACGATGCGGACTATATCGAAGACGATGCAGGTCAGGCGGGTGGCCTGCCTCCCGACGCGTCCTTTGTCATCATGGGCGACCAGAATGCCGACCCGGACGAAGGTTCCTCGTACAACGATCCCATCGGCACCTTCTTACTCGCCCATTCTCGCATTAATGCTGAGGTCGCGCCCCGCGCTACGCCCGAAGGCTTGGACGCCTATCCCGATCTGGATCCAGATGACACAGCAGGTTGGGGCCTGCGCGTCGATTACGTGCTGCCCTCCGCCAACCTGCGCGTGCTGGATAGCGGCATCGAGCGTCCCATCGGTGCAGATACGAGTGGGGTGCAGGTCAGCGACCACTTCCCCGTCTGGATGGATGTAGCAGTGGGTGGAGAGTAATGGCCTGGATTCAGCGGCAAATCACCTTGAAAGCACGGCAGCGTGGATTTCACCTCGTCACGCGGGAAATTGTGGAGCAGGTACCCGAACTGCAAAACATCGCTGTGGGCGTGGCACATATTTTCATCCAGCACACTTCCGCCGCGCTCACGATCAACGAAAACGCTGACCCCGATGTGCGGGGCGACTTCGAGCGGCACTTCGATGAAATGGTGCCCGAGAACCAGCCGTATTATGAACATACGCTGGAAGGCCCCGACGACATGCCCGCGCACATCAAGGGAGCGCTGACAGGTTTTGACCTGACGATCCCGATTCGCGACGGGCGGCTGGCGCTGGGCACCTGGCAGGGTATTTACCTGTGCGAACACCGCAACCGCGGTGGTGCCCGGCGGCTTGTCGTCACGCTGCACGGCGAGGAGAGCGCCTGATTGCAGCATCTACAAGGAACGGTAGCTGGCTACGGGTTGGATTACTATTTGAGCAGGATCATGCGCTGCGTCTCCGCTGTGTGATCACCCGCACGCAGCCGCGCCAGATATACTCCACTCGGCAATGTCCCTGCTTCGAACGTCGCCGTGTGCCAGCCAGCCTCCATTTCTTGGTCGAGCAGCACGGCCACCTCGCGCCCGAGGGCATCGTAAACGGTCAGGCGCACGCGCTGCGCCTGGGGCAAGCCGAAGCGGAGCGTGGTTGTTGGATTGAAAGGGTTGGGGTAGTTGCCTTCGAGCACGAAGTGCTGGGGCAGATCAGCGTTGTCAGGCTCTTCTACGCTATTTGCGATTTCGCAGCTACTGGCTTCTATTTGCGCAACCGAGTTGCAGCCGGTGCGGTTGTTTTCCACAATAATGCTTTTTTGGATGCCGCCTTTCCTCAGAATAGGGCCAAGGCCGCAACTACAGGCACTAAGCAGGGCGTTGTTCCTGATACCGAGATGCTCCACGGTAGTGAGATTTGCAAGTCCATCAATATGGGTCAGAGTATTGTTGTCCATGACAAAGAGGTCATCAACTCTGGTGAGCATACTGAGACCATCAAGGTTCGTTAAGGCCGAATTGGCATGTATGATCACCTGTCCATGGACGACCTGAAGTTGGTCGAGTCCATCGAGACTTGTCAAAGCTGTATTTTTGATGACCAAGTTTATGCCAATGCTGCTGATCTGATTGAGTCCGTTGAGGTTCGCCAGTGCATTATTTTGAACGATTTCCACGTCATCCCCGACGGTAGTAATATTGCGGAGGGCCTCCAGGCTTGGCAGGGCCTTATTGTGGGTGATCGTCAGGCTGCCAGGGAGGGTAGTGAGCTTGCTAAGGGCCTCAATGTCCGTCAGCGCATCATTGTTACTGATCTCCAGGCTGTTTCCGACCGTAGAGAGGTTGCTCAGCCCATTGAGACTCGTCAAGACATCATTGTCGGTGATCTTCAGAGAATACTGGATCGTAGAGAGGTTGCTCAGTCCCCGGAGATTCGTCAAGGCATCGTTGCCAGTGATCTCCAGGTTACCCGAAACGGAAGTAATGTTGCCAAGCCCGTCGAGGCTGGTCAAGGCATCGTTATGACTGATGATAGTACTTAGTCCGATGGTAGAGAGGTTGTGGAGTCCCTCCAGATTGGTTAAGGCATTACCAATGATACTCAGCCGTCCCCCGATGGTGGAAAGCTGGCTGAGGTTTCCAAGGCTTGTCAAAGCAGGATTTTCGGAAATTTCAACATTGTCCGCGACGGCAGAAAGCTGGCTGAGGTTTCCAAGGCTTGTTAAAGCATTGTTCCTACTGATGAGCAGGGTTGCTCCGATGGTGCTGAGGGTGCTGAGTCCATCAAGGTTCGCCAAGCCATTATTTTTAAAGATGTATAAGAAGCCTCTGACTGTAGCGAGGTTGTTAAGCCCATCAAGGTTCGTCAGGCCACTATTCCTAGAGATGTATAAGGAGCCAACGGTAGAGAGATTGTTAAGCGCATCGATATTTGTCAAGGAATCGTTTGCATCGATAGATAAGGATCCCGGGATGGTGGTGATCTGATTGAGTCCGTTGAGGTTCGTCAGTGCATTATTTTGAATGATTTCCACGCCATCCCCGACGGTAGTAATATTGCGGAGGGCCTCTAGGCTTGGCAGGGCCTTATTGTGGATGATTACCAGGCTGCCAGGGAGGATAGTGAGCTTGCTAAGGGCCTCAATGTCCGTCAGTACATCATTGTGGGTGATTGTCAGGTCACCCCCAACAGTAGTAATGTGACGGAGTCCATCGACATGGGCCAGGAGTCTGTTGGCTTTAATAGACAGCGAGCCTGGGATAGCGGTGAGGTTGCTGAGGGCCTCCAGGTCCGTTAGGGCATTGTTCTTAAGAATGGACACGGAGCCGCCCACCGCCGTGATATTGTCAAGTCCATTGAGATTCGAAAGGACCTCGGTGTCAGCTATGCTGAGACTTCCGCCGACGCTGGTGATGTTTTGGAGTCCTTCGAGGGTAGACAGCGGGTCGCCACCAAGTACCAGATCCCCTGCAAGGGAGGTGATGTTGCTGAGTCCATCGACATTTGTGATGATCCAGTTGCCTGTGACAATCAGGCTTTCCTGGATAGAGGTGAGGTTCCGTAGTCCCTCAACGTCAGATAAGACATTGTTATCCGTAATTTCCAGGGTGCCCCCGATGGCTGTGATGTTGCGAAGACCTTCAATATTTGTTAGGGCCGGATTGAAATCGATGATCAGGTCACCTTCAATGGCTGTGATGTTGCGAAGACCTTCAACATCTGGCAGAGACCAATTGAAATCGAGTACCACTCCTTGCAGAGAGCCCGTGATATTGCTGAGTCCACCAATGTTCAATAAATCTCGGTTACTAGCAATGCTCAGATGCCCTTGGAAGGAAGTGAGGTTGCAGAAGCCACTCAGGTTGGTGATTTTGAAATTGGCATATATTTCTAGATCTCCCCCGATAGCCGTGAGGTTGCTCAGCCCATCGAGATTCCGCAAGAATGAATTGCTTGAGATGATCAGGTCTTCCCCAATAGACGTCAGTTCGAGGAGGCCATCTAGATGCTGTAAGGCATTGTTCTTGAGGATCAGGTTACCGCCAACAGCTGTGAGACCAGCTAGACTGTCAACATTTGTGATGTCATCGGCTTGCGGGAAATTGGTATCCTCGCCATTGATGGTAAGATTTCCTGTGACTTCTGAATACGCGAAAGCATCCACCTCGGCTTGCGTGGTCAGGGTCAGGTCGCCCTCAAAAACCTGGGCCTGAGCGGGATGCAACGCAAGCAGGCTGAATAAAGCAACCAGCCATAGGCTTCGTGGCAATACAGACTGATTGGGGCAACAGGTAACGTCAAAAAGGTGCTGTACAATACGGAGCTTCGGGTACTTCATAAAGAGATTACTACGTTGTTTTTCTTGTTTTAAACTTATATTAAACAAATACTTACTCGATAGGCAAGTGATCCGTAAATAGCAAAGCAAGAGGCGTTTGCCATGTGCAAAGGCAATACACGTCACAGCTGGACGACACCTAAAAGCGGTTTGCGTGATTGTTGTAGCGTCGGTAGCTTGCAACGCGAGCAGCCAACTCGCTCTTCACCATTTCATTCCGTTCCGAATAAGAAAAGCCCATGATGTCTCTAGTTACAAAAAGCAGCACCCTTGTCGCTCTGTTGTGTCTGGTTGGATCGCTGATGACCGGGCTGGTTTTTGCACAGGCCAACCCCGATTCCGTCACGGTAGATTCGCTGGCTATCGATTCGCTCGAAGTGGCGGCCATTGATTCCGCCACTGCCGATTCGATCACTGCCGAGGCCAGGCGGGCGCTGGCGCAGGAGGGGCAGGCACTCGAAACGCGGCTGCAAACCGTCTTCGGCAACATCCGTGATTTTGCGAACGTGCAGGTGGATGTGCAGGGCGGCGTCGTGCGGCTCATTGGCACCGTCGCTACGTCGGAGGCTAGCATAAAGGCAGAGGAACTGGCTGGCAAATTTGACGGCGTACTCTATGTAGAAAACGATATCGTGGAGGCGACGGATGTGGAGACACGGGTGACGCCTGCCCTCACGCGGATTCAGGAATACTGGGACCGGGCCGTTGCCAACCTGCCCGCTTTTGGCATTGCCATGCTGGTGCTGCTGATCTTCGGATTGATGGCCCGCTTCGTGTTTGGCTGGACGGCTCCGTTCGAGCGCATGGGAATCAGTCCGTTGGTACATGGCTTGCTACGGCGGCTATTCAGCACCGTTCTCTTCACGGTTGGTCTTGTCCTTGCGCTCGACATTCTGGATGTGACCGCGCTAGTCGGTGCGGTGCTCGGCACGGCGGGTGTCGTCGGTCTGGCCCTGGGCTTTGCGTTTCAGGACATCGTCGAGAATTATCTGGCCGGGGTGTTGATGAGCGTGCGCAATCCCTTTGCCGTCAACGATCTGGTGAAAGTCGGCGACCATCAGGGCAAGGTGATCCGGTTGACGGCCCGTGAAATGGTGCTAATGACGCTAGATGGCAACCATCTGCGCCTACCCAATGCCACGGTCTTCAAGAGTCCCATCATTAACTTTACCCGTAATCCCAAACGGCGTTTCAGCTTTACGGTAGGCGTCAGCAATGAGGTTGATCTGGTCGAAGCCGTCAAGCTAGCCCGCGACACGCTGACCGCCATGAAGGGTGTGCTGGACGAGCCCGGCCCCTACGTGATGATTCAAGGACTGGGCGATTCCAACGTGGTGCTCTGGCTTTCGGGTTGGGTCAATCAGCAGACCGCCGATTTTTCCAAAGTACAAAGCGAAGCCCTGCGCCTGGTGAAAACCGCTTTTGACCAGGCAGGTTACGAGATGCCCGAGCCGATCTATCGCGTCAACCTCATCCAGCGCGCCGAGCAGCCACCGTCTCCACCGAAGCCTGCACCGCCCAAGCAGTCTGTCGAGGAACAGGCCCAGGCCATTGATGTGTCGGTAGATACCGAACTGGACAAGCAGGTCGCTGAAGACCTCGCCGCCTCCGATGAGCAGAACTTGCTGCTAGATGACGAGGCCAGTGCGGAGAAGAGAAAGAAAGGATGACTGGTTTGAAAAGGCGCAGCGATCTTGCCTACTCGTCCGCTTTTTTCAGCACCATCATCCCCAGCGGTGGGAGGGGGAGTACCAGCGAAGCGGGGCGGCCGTGGTAGGGGACGGGCGTGGTTTCCAGCGTCTCGGCGTTCGTGTAGCCGCTGCCGCCGAAGTCCGGGTCGTCGCTGTTGAGGAGGAGATGGTAGGTGCCTTCTTCGGGTACGCCGAGGCGGTAATTATCACGGGGCACAGGAGTAAAGTTAAGCACGATGAACAGGGCTTCGTTCTCGTCCATGCGCTGGTAGGCAAGTGTGTTTTCCTGCTTGTTGCCGTCGATCCAGGCATAGCCGGTGTGGGTGTCGTTCCAGAGGGCGGGCTGGGAGCGGTAGAGGTCGTTCAGTGCCGTCACCCAGCGCTCAATGCCTGCATGGTGCGGTTCGTCCTGCAAGTCCCAGGCGATCTGCCAGTCGTGATTCCACTCGCTTCGCTGGCCGAACTCGCTGCCCATGAACAACAGCTTCTTGCCGGGGTGACCGAACTGGTGGCCGTAGAGCAGACGCAGGTTGGCGGCTTTCTGCCAGTCATCGCCCGCCATTTTGCCCCAGAGCGAGCCTTTGCCGTGGACCACCTCGTCGTGCGAGAGCGGCAGACAGTAGTGTTCTGAGAAGGCATAGGTGAACGAAAACGTCAATTGGTCCTGGTGGTATTTGCGGTTGATCGGATCCTCACCCATGAACTTGAGGGTGTCATGCATCCAACCCATGTTCCATTTGTAGAGGAAGCCCAGCCCGCCATCGTACGTTGGTGCTGTGACGCCCGGATAAGCAGTCGATTCTTCGGCAACGGTGATGGCAGACGGGAAGTGCGTGTAGACCGCTTCATTGGTTTGTTTGAGCAGATCAATGGCTTCCAGGTTCTCGCGCCCGCCGAACATGTTGGGCCGCCACTCGTCGCGGGAGTAATCACGGTAGATCATCGAGGCGACGGCATCGACGCGGAGGCCGTCGATATGGTATTTGTCGAGCCAGAAGAGGGCATTGGAGACAAGGAAGTTGCGCACGCCGGGCTTGTTGTAATCGAAGACGTAGGTGCCCCAGTCGGGATGGGTGCGCATGAGCGGGTCGTCGTATTCGTAGAGCGTGGAGCCATCGAAGAAGACGAGGCCCTGCGGGTCGGTGGCGAAATGGGCGGGCACCCAGTCCAACAGCACCCCGATGCCCCGCTGGTGCAGGTAGTCGATCAGAAACATCAGGTCCTGCGGCGAGCCGTAGCGGTTGGTCGCGGCGAAGTAGCCCACCATCTGGTAGCCCCACGAGGCGTAGTACGGATGCTCGGCGACGGGCATGAACTCGACGTGCGTGAAGCCTAGCTTCTCGACATGGTCGGCCAGCGGCTCGGCAATTTCACGATAGCCATACGAGTAGCCATCCGCCTTGCGTTTCCACGATCCCAGATGCACTTCATACACCGACATCGGCGCGGTAAGGCCATCGGGGCCTTTGCGCGTGTCCATCCAGTCGGTGTCGTTCCAGTCATAATCCAGGGCCGTGATGACGGACGAAAGCCCTTGGATGGGGTTACCATCGGAAGCAGGCGGCTCCATATGGAAGGCATACGGATCGGCTTTGTCGGCGAGATAGCGGCCCCGGCGGATGCGGAATTTATAGCGCTGGCCCGGTTTGGCTCCTCGGACGTAGCCTTCCCATAGGCCCGCATCGACACGAGTGAGCGGGTGGCGCGCTGCATCCCAGTCGTTGAACTCTCCGATGACCGCTACTGCTTCCGCGTGCGGTGCCCATACCGCAAACCACGTACCCTGCCGATTGGCATGCGCACCGAGTTTTTCGTAGCACTTGGCGTGGGTACCTTGATTCCAGTAATAAAAGTCGTCTTTGTCGAGCCAGGGCATGGGGTTGTTGTCGAATGAAAGGTGCGCTGTTAGGAACGTACTCACGGAAGATACACGAAGGATGAAACGTAAAACGTGAAACGTAAGGGAGCTTTGTTGATACCTTGAACTATCGGCACCCTCGCGTTTTACATTTCACGTTTCAATCGTCACCCAAAGTAGGGGATCACAAGCTTGCAAAACGGAAGAAAGCAAACCAAATGATGCGATCCAAGACCATCTGGCATCAGCCACTCACCGTAGAAGGCGTCAATGCATGGGGCCGCCGCAACATGGTAGCGCATGTGGACATTGCCATCACCGAAATCGGCGACGACTACATGAAAGCCACGATGCCCGTAGATCACCGCACGACACAGCCGCTGGGTTTGTTGCACGGCGGGGCCTCTGTGGTGCTGGCCGAGACGCTGGGTAGCACCGCGGCGACTTGCTGCGTAGACGTTGAGAAGCAGTATTGCGTGGGCATCGAGATCAACGCTAACCACATCCGGGGCGTGCGCGAAGGCACGGTCACCGGCACGGCACGGCCGTTGCACATCGGTGGCCGCACGCAGGTTTGGGAGATCCACATCCACGATGACCGGGAACGCCTCGTCGCCGTCAGCCGCCTTACGTTAGCGGTATTAGACCAATAAGCTCGATTTTGAACAGAGGATTTCGGAGCTTGCATAGCCGTCAGCTTTACTGGCGTCAGTCGCCTTTGGCTCGCGTCAGCTATCAGAGAAAAGCTGATGGCTAATAGCTGACCACTGATAGCTTCTTGACCCAATCCAAAATCCAAAATGGAACAGCCGCCAGAGTCGCTGGGAATGCAGCGGCAGTTGCAGATCTACCTCGCCGGGATGTCGCAGGAGAAGCCCGCGACGCCGGTGTCTTATGAAGCGCTGAAGGCCAAAGCAAAGGAGGTACTGACGCCTGAAGCGTACGGCTATCTCGCAGGCGGGGCTGGTTCTGAAGACACGATGGACGCGAACCGGGCGGCGTTTCGGCGCTGGCGCATCGTGCCCAGGGTGCTGCGCGATGTCTCGGTGCGGGATCTAAGCGTTGACCTGTTCGGGCAGACGTTGCGGGCTCCTGTGCTGCTGGCTCCCATCGGTGTGCAGTCCATCATCCACGAGGAAGCCGAAGTGGCAGTGGCGAGAGCGGCGGCCTCGCTCAATGTGCCGATGATTCTTAGCACGGCTTCCTCGAAGTCGATAGAAGATGTGGCCGAGGCCAATGGGGAGGGCAATCGCTGGTTTCAGTTGTACTGGCCGAAAGACAACGACCTCGCCGCCAGCCTCATTCAGCGGGCCGAAGCCGCCGGGTACCGCGCCCTCGTCGTCACGCTCGACACCTACCTGCTGGCCTGGCGCGACCGCGATATCACCAATGCCTATCTGCC
>DATGCC010000087.1:0-3587 GCA_035312345.1 Rhodothermales bacterium | reverse complement strand
ATGGAACGGGTTAGCCGATCTCAGGCTCCATGAGCCTAGACCACTCATTTGCGTAAGTCCTAAGATAAATCAGATCCTGAATCCAGTAGTCCTTTTATTTTCTGGATCCCCGATCAGGGTTGGGGATGACCTACCCCTTTCCTCAGCCATGCCGCTACTCATCTGCCAGCGCGTCGCGGAGAATCTGGGCGGGGTGCAGGGCAAGACGGCCGGTAGTGTCGCTGATCTGGGCCCGGCAGGAGGTACCAGCAGCAGCGATGAGCGTGTCCTCGGTGGCAGCACGGACAGCGGGGGCCAGTCGCCGCTCGGCCATCTGGATGGAAATGTCGTAGTGCTCGGCCTCGTAGCCAAACGCACCGGCCATGCCACAGCAACTCGTATCCAGCGCCTCGACCGTGTAGCCCGGCGGCAGCGACAGGCACCGCTCGGATGGACCGATACCGACCAGGGCTTTCTGATGACAATGCCCGTGGAGCAGCACCTGGCGCGTTTCGTCTTTCCAGGCCACATCGTCCAGCACACCGGCATCGGCAAGGCGTACCACATACTCCTCAAACGTCGTAGTCGCCCCGGCAAGTTGCAGGGTGCGTGGGTCGCCGGGCAGCAGCGTCAGGTATTCATCGCCGAAGGTGAGGATGCAACTGGGCTCCAGCCCGACGATGGTCCAGCCCTGCTCGGCATAGGGATACAGCAAATCGACGGTGCGTAGCGCCTGCGCCTGCGCTTCGGTGATGAGTCCCTTTGAAATCAACGGACGCCCGCAGCAGGCATCGGCCTCAGCCACCATAACACGCCTTCCGATGCGCTGCAAAAACTCGGTGGCGGCGCGGGCCACTTCGGGATGATTGAAGTTGTTGAAGGTGTCGGCGAAGAGCACAACGGGCGTGCCTTCCTCCGGCCAGTCAAACGATGCAAACCATTTCGTAAACGGCTCGCGGGCAAATGGCGGCAAGGGTCGTTTCGCGCTGATGCCTATCGTTTTTTGCATGATCTTGCGCGCCGGGCCGAAGCGATTGACCCAGTTGGCAACCCCTGCCCGGATGCCTCCCTTGAAACGCCGCGCCATCTGTGGCTGATGAGCGAAGAGCTTGGCGCGACGCGAGAGCCCGTTGGCTTGCCAGTATTTGTCAAGCCATTCGGTCTTAATCTTCGCCATGTCCACGTTCGACGGGCACTCGGTCTTGCATGCCTTGCACTGCACGCACAGGTCCAGCACCTCATACATCCGCTTGCCCGTAAACTCTTCCTTCGGCACCTCGCCGGACATCGCGGCGCGGAGGGCGTTGGCGCGGCCCCGCGTGGTGTGCTCCTCCTCCCGTGTTGCCATGAAGCTGGGGCACATCGTCCCGCTTTGCAGCTTGCGGCACGCGCCATTGCCGTTGCACATCTCGATGGCCTGCGCAAAGCTGCCTTCCGTTGACCAATCCAGTTCTTCGAGGACCGGAATCGTTGTGTAGGTCGGATTGATGCGGAGGTTGTCCGAGATCGGCGGCGTGTCGAAAACCTTGCCTGGATTCAGGAGCCCGTCGGAATCGAAAATTTTCTCAATGTCGCGGTAGACGTTGCAGAGGTCGGGGCCGAGGAAGTACGGGTTGAGCCAGCCGCGCACGAGGCCGTCGCCGTGCTCCGAAGAGATCGCGCCGTCGTACTTCGCCACGAGTTGCATCGACCCCATGCTGATCTCGCGGAGCTTGCCCACCTCGCGCTGCTCTTTCAGGTTGAAGAACGGGCGAACGTGGAGGCATCCGGCAGAGGCGTGCGCATAGTAGGCCGCCTGCGTGTCCGTCTCCGTCATGAGCGCGTCGAGGTCGGCGATGTAATCAGCCAGATGCTCGACAGGCACGGAGGCGTCTTCGATCACAGCCAGCGGCTTGTAATCGCCCTTGACGCCCATGATGAGGCCAAGCCCTTCCTTGCGAACGGTCCAGACTTTGTTTTTCTCTTCTGGCGTCATGGCGCGCACGACAGCGTAGCCCTGCCTGGTGCGTGCTAGCACCCGCTCCAGATCGTCTATCCGAGCGCGGAGTTCTTTTTCAGAGTCGCCGTAGTATTCGGTGATGAGGATTGCACCGGGGTCGCCTTCGAGAAACGTCAGCAGCGGCGCGAAGCCGGGCGCTTTGCGCGTCTGCTCGATAGCCACACCATCGAAGAGTTCGACGGCTGCCGGTTTGGTTTCGAGAATGGTCGTCGTGGCCCGCAGGGCTTCGTCGCGGGTGCGGAAGTGAACAACGCCGAGGGCCGTCCTTTTCGGGCGCGGCACCACCCCCAGCTTGATTTCGCTGGAAAACGCAAGCGTCCCTTCGCTGCCACAGAGGACGTGTGCGAGGTTGCGCGTGGCGTTCGGCACATCGCCGAGGTGGGTATGGATGTGATCGAGCAGATATTCAATGCGCAGGCCGCTGTTGCGCCGCCAGTGCTTCGGCGTGTCGCGCTCAATGATGTCGCCCTTCTCGCGCAGCAGGTCGTCGATCCCGCGATAGATGTCGCCTTCCAGCCCGCTTCGCTTGAGCCGCTCCTGCCATCCAGCTTCATTCACCGCACCAAAGGTGGCGAGGGTGGCATCGGGCAACAGGGCGCGGATCTCGTGCAGGTGGTTGATGACATTGCCGTAGAGGATAGAGTGCGTGCCCGTCGAGTTGTTGCCCACCATACCGCCAATCGTGGCGCGGCTACTCGGCGCGGGATCCGGCCCCACCATCAGCCCGTGCGGAGCCAGCGCCATGTTGAGATGATCGAGCACGACGCCGGGCTGCACCCGCACCCATTGCTCCTCCGCGTTAATCTCCAGAATCTCGTCGAGATGCTTCGTGCAATCAATGACGAGCGCGGCCCCGACGGTCTGCCCCGCCAGCGACGAACCGGCTCCGCGCGGCAACACCGGCACGCGGTATTCTTTCGCCACCTCCAGCGCCGCCTGCACATCGTCCATGTGCTTCGGAATGAGCACGCCAATGGGCTGGATCTCGAAGAGGCTGGCGTCGGTGGCGTACATGGCCCGTGTTATCGGGTCGAGACGCAGGTCGCCTGCCAGGCGCGGTCGTAGCGCCGCCGCAAAATCACTCAGGTGCTCGGTAGGCGGGGGAATCATGGCGGGGTTTGGCTACAGGTTTATCAGGTTAGCAGGTTGCCTCGCGAGGCTCGGTTTACTTTGTCAGTCGCTTCGCTCGTGTCAGGTTAGCAGTTTCGGTGGTTGGAGAGAAACCTGCAACCTGACAAACCTGCCAACCTGTAACCTATACTTCTAACGGCTTGCCGACTTCCGGCAGCAGCACATCAACCTCTGGATAAAAGAACTGAATGTTGTCTTTCATCCACTCGCGGGCCTCGGCCTCGCCGTGGACGAGCAACACTTTCTTTGGACGCAGCCGCTCGACGAGTTGGATGAGGTCGCGACGGTGACTGTGCCCACTGAAACGGAAACGGTCTACCTCGCACCGGAGCGCCTGGGGCCCGGCGTCGCTGTCGAGCACAACGGTGTCGGCTCCTTCGCGGGCGGCCTGCAAGAGGCGATCGGCGGGCGAGTCTTCTTTGGCAAAACCGACGAGGAAGATGCCGTTGTTCTCGCCCTCCACGATCTCCTGCGCAAT
>DATGCC010000086.1:0-8488 GCA_035312345.1 Rhodothermales bacterium | reverse complement strand
TGCAAAGACACATAGCCCTGATGATGCCTTAAACGTACACTAGACGCTCCCATGAATCGACTTGCCCCTGCTGCACTTATTCTGATCGGCCTGCTTTCGAGTTCAAGCCTTACGCCCGATGCCAGCGCCCAGCCCACGCCGACCCATACTATGGTGATCAACGCCGACCTCGGCACCGAGACGATCAGTCGCCACATCTACGGGCACTTTGCCGAACATCTTGGGCGCGGCATCTATGATGGCTTCTGGACCCGCTCTGGCACGGGCGAATGGCATCTGCGCGACGATGTGATCGAAGCGCTCCGCCAGCTCCGCATCCCCAACCTGCGCTGGCCCGGCGGGTGCTTCGCAGATTATTACCACTGGAAAGACGGCATCGGCCCGCGCGACGAGCGGCCTACCATCGTCAACACCCTCTGGGGCGGCATCACTGAAGACAACAGCTTCGGCACGCACGAGTTTATGGAACTGGTGGACCGGCTGGATACCGAGCCCATCATCGTGGGCAACGTCGGGAGCGGCACCGTGCAGGAGATGGCGCAGTGGTGGGAGTACATGAACCACCCCGGCCCGAGTCCGATGGCCGACCAGCGGGCGAGCAATGGGCAGGCAGAGCCATGGAACGTCCGCTACTGGGGCGTTGGCAACGAAAGCTGGGGCTGTGGCGGCAACATGACGCCCGAGTTTTACGCCGATATGTACAAGCGCTTCGCTACCTTCCTGCATCGCTATGGCGACGTGAGCGCCTTCCGCATTGCTGCCGGTCCGCCGGGTGGCAACTATGACTGGATGGAGGTGATGATGCGCGAGGCCGGGTCAATGATGGATGGCATTGATCTGCACCACTACACCATTAACGGAAGCTGGGCAACCACCAAGGGCCATGCCACGGATTTCAGTGAGGCAGACTGGTTTGAGCTGATGCAACGGGCCTGGCAGACTGAGGAGTTGATCACGCGCCACAGCACCATCATGGACCAGTACGACCCGGAGAAGCGCGTCTGGCTGATCGTCGGCGAGTGGGGCACCTGGCACCAGCCTGCCGAAGGCACGAACCCTGGTTTCCTCCAGCAGCAAAATACCCTGCGCGATGCGCTGGTGGCGGGCCTCTCGCTTAACATCTTCAACCAGCACGCCGACCGGGTGAAGATGGCCAACATCGCCCAGACGATCAATGTGCTCCAGGCGATGATCCTTACCGAAGGCGACCAGATGATCCTGACGCCGACGTACCACGTCTTCGACCTCTACAAGGTGCATCAGGACGCCACCCTCCTGCCCCTTTCGCTCGATCCAGGCACGTATGAATTCGAGGGGCAATCGATTCCCGCCCTCAGCGCGTCGGCCTCAAAGGATAGCACAGGCACGATTCACCTTACCCTGGTCAACCTCGACCCCCATCAAGAACGAACCATCCAGACGACGCTGCACGGGCAAGAGGTGTCGAGCGTGACAGGCCGCGTGCTCACCGCTACGGCTATGAACGCGCACAACACGTTCGATCAACCAGACCACGTGCAGCCTGCGGATTTTAAGAGAGCTACTCTACAGGGCGATCAGCTTACGATTCGGCTTCCGTCCAAGTCGATTGTCGCCCTTACCATCAGAGAATGAGGTCGTTCAAAGACCACTGAAGGCGCTGAAACCACCATCGACGGGGATAACCGTGCCCGTGACGAACGAGGCGGCGTCGCTGCATAACCAGAGTACCGGTCCTTGCAATTCGGCCGAGTTGCCGAACCGACCCATAGGTGTCAAATCAACAATCGTCTGGGCGCGCTGGGTGTAGGAGCCGTCTGCATTGAGCAGCACATCGCGGTTTTGCTTGGCGATGAAGAAACCGGGCGCGATGGCATTCACACGCAAACCCTCGCCGTTGCGCCGCGCCAGATCCACTGCCATCCAGCGTGTGAAGTTGTCGATGCCCGCTTTGGCGACCGAGTACCCCATCGTGCCGCTGATAGCCTGCATCGCCGCCATCGACGAGATATTGACCACGCTGCCTTTCTGCTGCTGCGCCATCGCCTCGCCAAAAACCAAGGTGGGATAGACCGTGCCGTGCAGATTGAGCCGAACGACCTCGTCGAACGCATCGAATGGTAGGTCGAAGACCGGCCCATCATCTGTCCGTGCGCGGGCCACGTTGCCACCCGCTGCGTTGATGAGGATGTCTACCCGGCCCCAGGTATCGAGAAGCGTTGCGCGGGCTTGCTTGAGGGATTGTTCATCAAGGGCATCTGCCACCAGCGGCAGGGCATCGGCACCAGCTTGCTGGAGCACTTCGGCCTTCTCTTCGGCGGCGGCACGGCGGCGACCGAGGACAGCCACTTTCACACCGGCTTCGGCCAGCGCGTCGGCCATACTGCCCCCCAGCACGCCATACCCGCCCGTTACGACAGCGACGCGGTCAGCCAGATTAAACAGATCAGTTGCCATTATTCGGTAAAGCTACATCGGATGGGTTCGTAGAGCGCGTGTCAATGGCCCGGTGCGTAGGGAAACGAGAGGTTTTGGTAATATTCCAGCGTGTGCGCGGGCTGTTCGTACTCATCGGGGATCGACTGGCCCGAAAACGTCTGGAAATAGCTCAGGCTGGCGTCGCGCCACCATACGGCCTCCTTTTCCTGGATAGCGAGGAAAGCGGCTATCTGGTCGTATCGCTCCCGATCGATCATGCCTTCGAACGAGGCCCACATCTGCTGCATCTCACGCACCGTCTCGACGCCCCGATTGTAGCGGTACATCAGTTCTTCCCACAGTGTCCGACCAGAATTCATCTCGTAGTCCCAGGGAAGATGGTGAAACCAGAGCAGATACTTTTCAGGAACACGATCCCGGCTTCCGTAAATCCCGTCCAGCGGCTCGACATACTGGCTCACGGCGTCGCTGCCGGTAGCCGTTCGGTTGAAGCCGATACCCACGGAATCAGCGCGGTGGTAATAGACGGGATTCCAGTCTCCCCGCGATAGATTCGACACCCACGGACCGGGACCGTAGTGGTGACCGGTCGCCATCAGGTGGTGCAACCCGAGCGGCGTCATGTAATCGACAACGGCTGGCCACGACTGCATCATCATTCCCAGCACGGGTTCGATGAACGCCACATTATTGGTGAACGTCATCGCAATCCACTCTTCCGCGATGGCTTCGGAAGACAAAGTATGATTCCAGGCGAGCCGCCCGAAGGCGTACCAGTTGGCCTGGTCGAAGTGTGAGCCGGCCCAGTTGCGGTCGGTGCCCGTGTTCGCCACCCCTGCGATGCCAGTCAGTTCATAGCTGTGGAGGCTGCCATCAATCACCTCGGCTACCGTCGAGCCCTTGCCCTGTGCGTAGGTGTCGGCGTCGAGGACTTCTTTCCACATCGGGGCGAGATAGGCGAGGTGGGTGCCCTGACCCAGGTACTCCTTCGTGATCTGAAACTCCATCATCAGTGGCGTTCCCGGCATTGCCCCGAAGAGCGGGTGGAACGGCTCGCGTGGCTGGAAGTCGATGGGACCGTTTTTGACCTGGATGAGCACGTTGTCGCGGAAGGTGCCGTCGAGCGGGACAAATTCGTTAAAAGCCTGCTTGGCCCGGTCTTCGGGTTCTTCGTTCGAGTAGACGAAGGCCCGCCACATCACAATGCCGCCGTGCGGCGCGACGGCATCGGCCAGCATGTTGGCCCCGTCGGCGTGGGAGCGATCGTAGTCCTGCGGACCGGGCTGGCCTTCCGAGTTGGCCTTCACCAGAAAGCCGCCAAAGTCAGGGATGTAGCTATATATTTCGTTCGCTTTCGCCTGCCACCATGCTTGCACGTCGGGATTGAGCGGATCGGCCGTTTCCAGGCTGCCGATCTCGATGGGCGCGCTGAAACGGGCGGTCAGATAGACGCGGATGCCGTAGGAACGAAAGACGTCGGCCAGCGCAGCAGCCTTCTCCAGATACATCGGCGTCAGCACCAGCGCGTTTGCATTCACATTCGTCAGCACCGTGCCATTGATGCCAATGGACGCATTGGCGCGGGCATAATCGGTGTAGCGTGGGTCGAGGTAGTCGGGCAGCTTGTGCCAGTCCCACAGCGAGAAGCCTGCGTAGCCACGCTCAACGGTGCGATCCAGGTTGTCCCAATGGTTGAGCAAGCGATGCTGAATCTTCGGCGTACTGACGATGGCGAGGTTGTCGATAGGCTGGTGCGTCTGAAGCAAGCGCAAAAAGTGAAAGGTGCCATAGAGCACCCCTACATCGGTGTTCGCTGTGATGACGGTTGTATGCTTGCCATCGACAGCCACCGCCTGGATGACGAACCCTTCTTCGCCCACCTGCTGCAAGGCGGCGTCCAGATTCAGCGCAGCAATGATCGGAGACGAGGCGGGTGTGCCCACGATGAGTGTGCCAGCCTGCATCATCTTGGACGATCCCATTGGCAATTCCATGCCGAGCAGCCCGTGTAGCCCACGCTGGAGTTCTTCCTGCGTGACCTGAAGTGTTGGCGACTCCCCCTCCATCAGCAGATGCGAAATCGACATCCGATACTGCTGCCCTAGCGCCTCATCGGCTATAGGATGATAGCGGAGCCACAGGTCGTAGCCATCATCACCACGTACATTGGGTACAATCAGAAAGGCAAGGAAGAAGAGTACGCAAAGGCGTGGGTAGGATCGTCTCATGCGAAATGGTTTCAAACAGGAATGTCAGGGATACGTTCATCTTTCGGATCGGCCCAGCGATCATTGGGGATGATAGGTGCCCATCCCGGCCGCAAGGGATCCTGGTCGTAGGGATACGAACCGAGCCGCTGGTAGAGTTCATGGTACTCGGCCAGCTTGTCGCGATCCAGGCGCACGCCCAACCCCGGCCCGGTTGGGACCGCAATAGCCCCATCTTTGTACGGCAATTTCCCTCCTTCGATAATGTCGTCCTTTAGGTGGTGGTAATGCGCGTCGGCAGCAAAGGTCAGGTTGGGCAAGATCGCGCCCAGGTGCAACATGGTGGCGAGTTGAATGCCCAGTTCGCCAGAAGAATGCACAGCAACGCCATACTGAAACGCCTCGCAGATCCCCGCCGCCTTGATACAGGGCCGGATGCCACCCCAGAACGTCGTATCGAGCAGAATGACATCGATAGCCGTGTCGAGCACGTTGGCACAGAGTTGCTCAAAGTTCACCACCACGGTGTTCGTCGCCAGGGGCATGCGCACCTTGTCGCGCACCCGCCGCATGCCGTGCAGCCCGAAGACCGGATCTTCGTAATAGTCGTTGCGAATGTCTTCGATCTGCTGCCCAAACCAGATCGCCTGCACGACGGACCACACCCCGTTTGGGTCAAAGCGGAAGGTGTCGCCCGGCAAGGCATCAGCCAGCGCCCGGTAGCATTCGAGTTCGTATTCTGGCGCGAAGACGCCTCCTTTGAGCTTATGCGTGGTGAACCCGTAGCGCTCTTTTAGCGAACGGGCTTCCCTGACGAGTTGGTCTACCGTCCGCACCTCGCGGGCTCCATTGTTCGGACGCGGATAGCGAAAGAAGAGATAAGACGCGAAGGGCACCCGGTCCCGCAGACGTCCGCCGAGGATGTCAGAAACGGGCACGCCCCACTGCTGCCCCAGTAAATCCAGGCAGGCAAACTCAAACGCGGCTACAATCTGTGTGCGGTTATTGTAGAGCGATGCTGTCGGGTTGGCAATCAGAAACCGCATCTCTTCGATACGCGCCGGGTCTCGGCCCACCATATAGGGTTTCAAGGCATGAACCGCAGCGGTAGCACTCTCGCCGCCGCCCCCCATCTCGCCCAGCCCGATCAGCCCCTCCTCGGTTTCAACCTCGATGATCGTACGCACAAAGCGCCCCCAATGACACCCATTGGCATGACGAAGGGGGGCTTCAAGCGGGACTGTAATAGGGGTAGCACGAACGTCCTTTATACGCATCCTCTCCAGACTCTTTACGGATTAAGAATACCTTACCAAGTCCATGAAACCTCGTTCGAGACCCAACAACCTACACAGTTTTTCATCAGGAGCGACCAAGAAGGTTCATGGTGCTAAACGGTATGATAAGTCATGTCGGACTGAGATATGTAATTTCTCTTTCACCCACTGGGGTTCCTGAGAGGAGGTGTATCATCGAAAGTGCTTCCGGTCAATAAGCCAGGAACCAAGTACCTAACTGTCCGGGGTGATAGAACAAACTCCTTACCTGAAATCCAGGGAGCGCTTTAAGCAACCCACTTCCCTTTTGAAAACTTTACTGCTATCAACGACCTGCTAGCAAGCGACTTTGCCATCAAGTTTCATACGATGACAAAATCATCTTATCTTTTTTAAGATACACTTCCCTTCTTTTCTTTGTCAAGTTGGAATCTCTCTATTATATGCGCAGTCCTGCTAGTGCACCTCGCATATAAGCGAAGGAACGCTGCATACCAGGCAGCGGGTTCGCCGCGTCGATCTCGTATTCCAGATTAACGCATCCGCTATAGTTCATTGCCTGGAGTTGCTTGAAAATGGCAGCGACAGGCATCTTGCCTTCCCCCACGATGCACAGACTTTCATTATCTGAGAGGTCGCGCAGGTCTTTCAGGTGGAGATCGAGCACCCGGTCACCCGAGGCCGCAATGGCTTCAACGACATCTACCCCTGCGCGGGCGGTATGCCCTACGTCGATGCATAGGCCCACGCGGGGGTCCATGTTGTTAATGACAGCGAGCGCGCTCTGTGGCGTGGGAAAGTGCTCATCCTCCGGACCATGGTTGTGGATGGCAACTTGGATGTCGTACTCCTTCACAAAGGTCTCAATGCGCGGCATCGTCTCGTGGGTCGGGGCGATGACCATCATGGGCATGCCACACAGGCGGGCGTACTCGAAGTGATGCCGAATGTGATCATCGTCATTCTCGTGCAGGTAGATGACCCCGCCGCTCACGATCTGCACCCCAGCCTCTTCAAAGGCACGGCGGCCTTCAGCCAACTCCTCGGGCGTAGCATCGTAGGGCAAATGGAACGATTTGACGCTGACATATGACGTTCCCAGCGCCTGAACAGCAGCAATCGCGTCGGCCCGCGACAACTCGCGCAACGAATAACTCGCCACGCTCAGCTTGAGCGGTGCCGTTTCTGGTGCATCTTCGGATGCACTGGCTACGCCGGGCCGCCCCAGCGCCAGTCCGGTTACTCCCAGCGCTGTTGTTTCGAGAAATTGTCTGCGCGAGTGCTTTTGCATAACCATCGTAGGCTTATAGATACTTTTATTGGTCGCTCCCTTTTCCCGCCTGCCTCTTCCCCCTTTCCCTTTCCTCACACCTTCGGCTCCCAGCCCGGCTCATAGTCGCGGCTCCAGCCTTGCATGGCTTCGGCGTCATCGAGCAGGTGACCAGTAGCAGGATCGCAGGTCAGGGCATGCCCTGTGTGCTGCGCGATGTTGCCCAAATGGCATAGCAACACGCTCTTGTGGCCCTCGTCAATCGGCGAGCGGACGGCCTCTGTGCCCCGGATAGCGTTCAGAAAGTTGGCAACGTGAAAGTCGGTGAGTTCGTCACCACCCCGGATATCGAGGCCAGAGACATTGGTGGGCCGCACCCGCCGCCAGATTTCACGACGCTCCATATCATAGACGACGTAGCCTTCGCGGTCTATGATGACGGTGCCCTCAGTGCCGTGGATGGCCGTGCCGCGCCCGCGTCCTTCGAGGGACTGCCCGTTGCAACTCCGGCCTTCCCAGGTGATGGTCTTGCCGCCCTCAAAGTCGAAGGAGGCCACCTGGGTGTCGTAGAACTCCCTGGCGTCGTTGTAGTGATAGCGTCCTCCGGCAGAGGTAACGCGCACTGGATAATCGACGCCCAGTGCCCAGCGGGCCACATCGAGTTCATGCGTGGCGTTGTTGCAGATCTCGCCCGTGCCCCAGCGCCAGAACCAGTGCCAGTTGTAGTGGATGACGTTGTCGCGGTAGGGCGTGCGCGGGGCTGGTCCCTGCCACAAGTCATAGTCGAGCCAGTCCGGCACGGGTGCTTGCTGGCCATGCCCAATGGGTCCGCGCTGGTTGGCGTACCAGGTCCGCGCAAAGTAAGGCCGCCCGATGATGCCTTCGTGGATGGCCTGGATGATTTGCATCGACTCGGGCGAAGAGCGTTGCTGGGTGCCCATCTGCACCACAAACTGGTCGTACTTTTGCTGCGCCTCCACGAGCAACTCACCTTCACGCGGGTTATGACCGCACGGCTTCTCGACGTAGACGTGCTTGCCTGCCTGGAGTGCCCAGAGCGTAGCCGTGGCGTGCCAGTGGTCCGGCGCGGCAATCACCAGCGCATCGACATCTGGATCGTCGAGCACGCGGCGAACATCGTTGACTCCTTGGGGCTGCTTTTCCTGTAATGCGGGTCGTGTTGCGTCTTCTACCTGCTGGGGCGCGCTGACCGCGGCAATCGCCTGCTCAATAGCACGGGTATCGACATCGCAGATGTAGGCAACTTCGGCCCCGTCGGCACGAGCAAACGTCTCGGCCAACACCTGCCCACGTCC
>DATGCC010000085.1:0-9087 GCA_035312345.1 Rhodothermales bacterium | reverse complement strand
AGGACTTCCCAATCAACAATAGCGCATCATCCACCCATTTTGAGTTGGGATGATCACGCAGAATGTCGGAGCTTTTTTGGATAGCGTTCTCGAACGGCTGCGTCTGGGCCACACGCCCATCCCCCCCGAAAAGCGGCAGGTATACGTTCCGGTCGATAGCCTCCTGATCAGCGCTGGTCGAGATGGCCTTGACACCTTCGTCAAAGGCTTTCTCAGCATTATAAAAGGTATTGTAATACGCCGTGAAGTTGCCCAGCCGCTTCCCGACAAATGTATTCTGGCTGCACCCGGCTACCAGCAATAGCCCTACCACTACGAAAAAATGACGCCACATTTTGGGAGTTACGATTTACGATTTTGGATTTTCGATTGAGGGCGATATGCATTGCCTTCGTCCATAGTACTACCAACGAATACGTCTACACACGTAAACCCTGCAAGTTCAAACACCTTCGTGCTGTATCAACGTACCATCTATACTCCGAATCGAAAATCGCCTTTCTAAAATCGTAACCTGGTCACACTTTGCTGACGTGCATCATGTTGGTGCGGCCTTTCTTAGGTAGCGGCATCCCGGCGGTGAGCACCACGGTGTCGCCCGGCTCTACGAGGCCGTGTTCGGTGAGGGTGTGATGCACCAGACTGACGCCCTCATCCGTATCGCGCTGGAAAGGAATATTGAAGGCTTTTGTTCCCCATAGGATGCCCAACTGCCCTACCACGCGCTCTTCATCGGTGAAGGCGTAGACGGGCATGCCGGGCCGGTGCCGGGCGATGGCACGCGCCGTGGTGCCCGAGTTGGTCAGGCAGGCGATGGCGACGGCTCCAACCTGCTCAGCCAACTGGCAAGCGGTGTAGCTGACCGCGTTGGTGACCCCGGTGTTCTTGATCCCCCCCAGCGTGTCGGGGGGTACTTCCAGCGACGTGCGGTACTCTTTCCAGTACAACTCGGCGGCTTCAACGATCTTCGACATCGCCTCGACCACTTTCACCGGATGCTTGCCCACAGCCGTTTCGCCGGAGAGCATCACGGCATCGCTGCCATCGAGCACGGCGTTGGCTACGTCGCTGGCCTCGGCGCGGGTCGGGCGCGGGTTGTCGATCATGCTTTCTAGCATCTGCGTGGCGGTGATGACAGGTTTGGCCGCCGCGAGACATTTGCGGATAATCATCTTTTGCGCATTCGGCACCTGCGACATCGGCATCTCGATGCCCAGATCGCCACGAGCCACCATGATACCATCGGCCTGTTTGAGGATCTCGTCGATCTTGCGCACCGCTTCGGGCTTCTCAATCTTGGCGACGACGCTCGTGCGCTTGCCCGCCGACCGGATGCGCTTGATGAGATCGCTCACGTCGCTCTGGTCGCGCACGAACGAGAGGGCGATGATATCCACCCCCATCGACAGGCCAAACTCCAGGTCTTTGAGGTCTTTTTCCGTCAGCGATGGCGTTGTGGTGCGGATGTCGGGTAGATTGACGCCCTTGCGCGAACGCAGCGGCCCGCCCACCAGCACTTCGGTGAGCACCTCGCCCTGCTGGGTATCTTTGACTTCGAGTTCCAGCAACCCGTCGTCGATGAGGATGCGCCCGCCCCGGTTCACATCCTGCGCCAGCGAGTCGTAGCTGATGTGGACGCGCTGGCTGGTGCTTTCTTCCAACGGAGCCGGAGTCAGCACGAGTTGCTGCCCCTTGTGCAGGAGCACGCCGCCATTCTGCATCAGTCCCACGCGGATCTTGGGCCCCTGCAAATCCTGCAAAATCGACACCGGTCGATCCATCTCTTTCGCCACGGCCCGAATGTGCTTGATCACCTGGTGATGGTCGTCGTGGGTGCCGTGCGAAAAGTTGAGCCGCGCCACATCCATGCCCGCTGCTATCAACGCCCGAATGGTCTGTTCATCCGAAGAGGCCGGGCCGATGGTGCAGATAATCTTGGTACGACGGGTCATAGGGGTTTTTGATTTAGGATTTGCGATTTGCGATTGTGGTGCGGATGGCGACCAATCCAAAATCCAAAATCCGAAATCGCATCATCGTGCGGGCGTGGAGCCATGGGTGGCGAGCACCGATTTGACCTCGCCGGGCCGACCTGCTTTTTTCAGTGCCGAGGAAATCATCAGCAGTTCGCCCACATTTTCCAGCGTCAGCAAGCCTACGATGTGTCCACCGCGCACCACTGGCACCGTCGAGCACTGGTACTGGCTCATGTGGGAGAAGACCTCTTCGAGCATGGTAGTATCGTCAACGACGAAGCATTCCGTTTCAACCACTTCCATCACGGGCGTGTCGCGGCCCTGCTCGGCAAGAGCCTTCATCAACTGCTTGCGCGTGAGCACGCCCACGACGGTGCCATTATCTACAATGGGGAAATCCTGGTCCGATCCCGCAAGCAGTTCTTCAACGGCCTCGTTGAGCGTGTCCGTCGATTTCAACGTGACGAAGCGGGTCAGCATCACCTGCCGTACGGGCACGCCGCGCGTCACCGACCGCATCAGGGCCTGCTGCGACTCCTGACGGGCTCCAAAATACACAAAAATGGCGATGAATATGAGGAAGGGATTGAGAATAAAGAACCCGGCGATACCCAGCAGAATCGCCATGCCCTGCCCGATGTTGGCGGCCACCTGCGAGGCGCGGGCATAGTCGAGCCGGGTAGCAAGCAGGGCGCGCAAGATCCGCCCGCCGTCCATGGGAAAGGCAGGCAACAGGTTGAAGGTGAACAGCACCACATTGAGCCACATCAGCGTAGCGACGAAGTTGCCGCCATCAGGCTGCAAGATTTCCATCGGCGAGAGGGCTCCATCGGTGAACAAGAGCATTCCTGCCAGCATCGCGGCGATAGCCAGGTTGACGAGCGGCCCGGCCACCGCAATCCAGAACTCTTTCATCGGCTCTTCGGGGATGCGCTCCAGCCGGGCGATGCCGCCGATGGGATAAATGGTAATGTCGCGGGTAGGCACCTCGTAGCGGGCCGCTGTGAGCGCGTGGCCCAGTTCATGGAGCACCACGCAACCGAACACCGCCAAAATCAAACCCACCCCTACCAGCGCCGCGGCAAGGTCATTGCCCTGGTAGAGATAGAAGCCGAAGATGCCAACCACCAACAATACAAAGGTCCAATGGAGATAGACACCAATCCCTCGAATCGTCGCTATCTTTATTTTTTTCATGGATGTGATCCACCTGATTTCGTCACCTCTGCATGTGTCTAGCGATCCAGATAGCATCGCAGTCCCCTCCTTGCGAAAGAGAGGAAATGGCCCACCAACCTCAACCCTAACACACATACGTCACCTCTCGGTAACAAACAGAACGACACGCTGGCATGGCGGTTCTGAACGTATCCATGTTTTTGCAAATGAACTGGCGGCTTGCTCTGTTCAAGCAGGAATGCTATTCTGAATTGATTTGCCTATTTCTCCATACAATGGCTACGAACCCCACAACCCGCATTGCCTGGATGCCCCTCTTTCTAGAGGCATTCTTCGTCGTGCTGGGCGTGGTGCTGGCCCTGGGAGCCAATGAGTGGCGCGAGCAAATCAACAATGCCCGGCACGCAGACCGCGCCCTGGAAGGCATTCAAGAAGAGTTGAGAGCCAACCAAGCTGCCGTCACCAGTGCACTGCACTACCATCTTCATCTGGCCGACACGCTTCGTTACTTCATCCCCCGCGCCGAGGGCACGCCGCCTGCCCAGCGGCCCGACAACCGCCTGTTTTCGCGCGGGTTTGTCAGCCCAGCCACCGTGCTCTCGACAGCCTGGGATGTCGCCAACGTCACCGATGCAGTCGGCTACATGGATTACAACGATGTCCTGCTGCTCTCGCGGACGTATGCCAGCCAGCAAAGCTATGAACATCAGGCCGAGCAGGTGGGCCAGTTGATCTACACGCGCCTGTTCGATGAAGGCCACCAGGGTATCTACGGCAACCTCGCCAACCTGCAAGACATCATCGCGACGTTCTGGTATCGCGAATGTCAGCTCCTGGCAAGCTATGACGAGGCGTTTACCCACTTTGGACAGGCCCCGCCCGCGATTCCCTCCGCCTGCCGCCGGTCTGTAGCAGCGTGCTTATGCGCTAAGAACGCCCGTACCGCACGGCTTCATATCTGGGCGAAATCGTCAGAGGGCCTTCCGGCGTAATCTCTATCTCATAGTCTCCCTCTGGTCCTGGCTCTGCGAGGAGCCGTCCTTCGCTGAGCGCCCGCAGTATCGGCAGGGGATCCACATTGAAATGTACGAGGCGCGGTTTGCCATCGGTCAGGGTCCGCACGGTGGCTCGCTCAAAAGCGAGGATGTTTTGCAACTGAGGCAACCGCAGATTTTTAGCCACCAGATAATCTCCGAACGCCTCTGCTTCACTGGCGGCGAACTGCTGCGGGGGCGTCTGCGACCAGAAATCCTCCAGAATCACCCGAAAGACATCCGGGGTCAAAGCGAGCATCAAGAGCCTGCACGTCAATCGATAAACCTGCACCACCATCGACCCGCGAAACTCTTTGATGAGCGATTGCACGAGCGGTACGCCGGGATCCTTCGCCAGATCTGCTTCGAGCGCCGTCTCGGGCGACCTGCCAATGACCAGCTTGCCCAATGCCTTTTCCCACTCATGCGGGCTGATCGGCGCGACATCAGGATAGGTAGCGGGCCTACTATTACGCTGATTGTTGCCAACAGGCTGCGCCCCTCGTAGCTCCCACAAGCCTCTGAGTTTTTCCAGTTCTGCACGAACGGTTTCCAGACCAACCTGAGGTAGGAAAGACGCAAAGATCTCGAAGATGATGGCTTTCAGGTTGGGCAGGTTTGGAATGACCTCCTGGCAAAGGGCAAACAGTGGCTCCGGCACAGCGCCGGAGTGCGAGTCGAGCCAGAAGCCTTCGACCTCGAAGCCTCCGGCCAGGTGCACTTCCCACACACGCTCCAACGGAAGGTCCGCCAGAAACGCTTCGATGGTCTGCCGCCCGTTGCGCTGGTTGGTGTAGAGGTTATGCAGATCCAGCAGGATGCCACAGTCGGCCTCTTCGGCCACCGCTGCCATGAAGGCCCCATCCGGTATTTCATCGGCGCGGGGCCGCAGGTAATTCACGCCCGTCTCAATGGCGAGCGGCACCCCTAATCCGGCGCGCAGTTTTCGGACGGCTTCCGCATAGACCAACACGCCCTCCTCGGTCTGGCGGGGCGGCAGGAAGAAGCCGGTAAAAAAGTCATCGGTCAGGTTAAAGCTGAGGTGCTCGCTCGCCCACGGTGCCTGTAGCTTCTCGACGGCATCGCGCAGTAGCGGCATCTGGGCCTCGTACGACTGGATACTGCCACCGACGGGTGTACCTACGCTGTGCACCAGTTTGCGCCCGGGCAACGAGGCGAGATGTTCGTCCAACTCCGGGGGTATCACATAGGGCACCTCCCCCTCTTTCTGCTCGGCCCACAGCGTTTGCGGCTCAATCTCCAGGACATTAATCAGGTCGGGAGCTTCCGTCAACAACGGCTCAAGTGCAGACGAATAGATAAGCCCCACTCCCAGTTCGGGAAGGTTCATAACACTGGCTGGTCTACGTTACACAACGCGCCCTCCCCCACGGTACCTGCGTGCAGACCCCGTGGAGGAGGAGCATCGAACCGTCTAGAACCGCTGGTCGAAGGCCTGCGCCTCCAGATTCTCAGGAATGACGATGGTCTGCAAGACATCTTTGAACAAGATGTCGAAGCCCGAAATGCAAGGGTGCGCCCCGATGATGTCGATGACCTTGTCGACGGCGCGATAGACCCTATTGATGTCGTGCTTGACGCCCTGCGACAGCCCGACGGTGTATTCATGGGACTGCCGTGCGGCGAACCCTGTGACTGCACGAGAGGGCTGTGGACTCGGGTCGGCGTTCAGGCTGGCATCCAGCACAAAGCTACGCTCCATCTGAAAGAAACAGTCGGCCCCCGAAAAACACTTGGGGCATCCGATCCGCTCCATGACACTGGCGATGCTTTCCTTGAGGGCATCGGGGCTGTAGGCCACTTTGGCGGGCAGCGTAATCCGAATGGGTCCTGCTGCGCGCATTTTTCTCTTCTGCTCCATGATTTTTTCCTCCCTGCTAATGAAATGAGATGAATGTCACCCACCACTTGAGATGACGTGAGTGCCTATTGAAAACAGACGCAGGCGCTATGCTGAGTGCCGGAACGCACTGCGAAAAAAGAGGGGTGCCAGAGCAACGAAGCCATCAAACCACACCTGCAAAATCAACGTGACCACCAAAAACAATGGAGCGTACTTGAATGAATGACCACCAGTGTCCGTTGCGTTGCTCTTGGATGCAGTATAAACAATGCGGGCTGTGATAGAAACGGGGCTTCTCGCATAGCAGGTAAGAATTTTGTAACGACAAACCGGCCTGTTTGCGAGCGCCAGCCTTTTCCTGTAGCACGCTTCACTTCGTGACATCGCCCTGCTCAATGCCAACGCCAATAACCTGGTGCGGCGCGACGGCATCGACCTCCAGCATGATGGTGAAAAGCGACCCGTCGGCCAGGCCTCGAACCACAACCTGTGCCTCGTGCGGGCTTACCTCAACTACCTTTACCACTGTTGCCTGGCCCAGGCTCGCGTGCATCTGGCTGAAGATGCTAAGGTGATCTTCCATCGGAAACTGATCGCGGAAGGACGGCGCTAGCTGGGTCTCGATAAACGCCCGGTGAACATCCTTGTCTGACTGGCACAGCGCGGTCAGGAGCGCGGCGGCAACCTGGCCCACAGGCGAATCGGGGAGGCCCTCCCACTCAGCACCGCAATCATCCCTCGGAATGCTGCCTGCCGGGGGTGCTTCCGGCGTCACGCTGAGTCCAGCCATCAGGTGGGGCGCGTCCCGCTCGACGCCCAGGCCAATCTTGCGCCATTCGCCCGTCGTGGTGTTCTGCACATAGGCCTGTACGCGATACGGACTCGGCTGGATGACCAGATCCACCACAGGATCGTCTCCGAGGCTCGCATGCAGCCGGGCGAAATCGGCCATGACGGCATCGGCTTCTGCCTGAAATCCAGCATCCATATGCTCGGTCAGGAAGGCGCGGGCCGCCGCTTCGGTGCCTGCACTGATGGCTCCGATCATCGCCAGCATTTTCTGCCCGGCGGGCGTCTCGGCGAGGTCGGTAGCCGTGAGCGCCTCGGGCCGAGGAGGCGCGACGGGCTCGCCACCATAGCGGAGGCTGGCTAGCGAGGCGAGGATGTGCAAGTCCTCGACACCGTCCTTGCTTGCGTTGTTCATCACGACGAGCGTCGTTCCATCCGGTAACACTGCTGTGACGGCGTAGTGCCCGTAATCGCCACCGCCTGCCGCAAAGGCCACGGCTTCGTCCAGATAATCCTGCCCTGTCCTGTTGGGGCTTTCTGCCTCTGGCTCAGGCGTGAACCCATGCTGCAGCAGCATGGTCTGCATCCAGGTATAGAGATCGCGCACCGTGCTACCCATGCCGCCGCTGCCCATCAGCGCCCAGGTAGGACCAGGCCAGTACTTGGGCGAGTTGACTTCGCCGAAGCGCCGCGCCTCGTAGCCAATCGCCACTTGCTCATCCGCCCAGCGCGGATCGCGGTAGAACCCGGTGTGTGTCAACCCGGCGGGCCGGATTAGCTTTTCCAGCACGAAATCAGGATAGGATTGGCCGGAAACAGTTTCGATGATCGCCGCGAGGAGGGTGTAGCCGGAGTTGGAATAGGCCCGGCTTGTGCCCGGCGCAAAGCGGAGTTCCTGTGCCCAGATGCGGCGGAGCGCCTCGGGTCGATCCATCGGCTCAAAATCTCCTTCTCGATCATGGTGCGCTGCAAGGCCCGCCTGATGATCGAGCAAGTGCTGGATGGTAATGGCCTGCTTGTCGGCAGGTACGTCGTCGAAGAAGGTGGAGAGTGGATCGTTGAGCGTAAGTTGGCCCTGCTTTGCAAGCTGCTGAATCGCCTCGCGGGTGAAGACCTTCACGATGGAACCGAGCGGAAAAACGGTGGAGCCTGTATTTGGAAGATTCCGCGAGCGTTCGGCGAGGCCATAGCCTTTCTCCAGCACCACGCCCGCGGCCGTCGCCACGAGCACCGATCCAGAAAAGCCATCCCTCACCTGCTCGCTCAGGTACGCATCCAGTGTTTCGCCAAGATTACCCTGCACGATGTCTTGCTCGGCCACCGCCTGCATCGTCTGCTCGATCCAGCCAAGGTAGTGCGAGACGCGGGTGTAATACTCGATGACACCGTACCGTCCTTCCTGGCCACCCGTCGGCCCAGCATCCTGACCAGAACTGACACCAGCCAGATACGCCGTCCCATTACGCACCAAAATGCCAGGGCCGCCGCTATCACCGGGACCACTGATGCCTTCGAGGTCCGTCACACCGGGCGTATCTGGCGCATTGAAAATGAAATTGAGCCATTCGGGCGCGACTTCGTCGACGCGGTTGGTAGCCCCCCGGATGATGCCGTCTTCTTCGGTAGGCCCTGTCTGCCCATTGCCCGACATGCCACTGCCGACGAAGATGATCTGCTGCCCGGCCTCATCGTCCCACCGATACAACGGCAGCGGCTGGGCACCAGCGACAGGCGTTTGCAGATAGATGAGCGCGAGGTCGTGCTCCTGCCCCTCCCACTTCGGCTGGAGTGTCATACGGGCAACGGGATAATCCTGTCCATCAAACCGAATGGCGTGCCCTGGCTGCATACCCTGCGCTACGTGCGCCGCCGTCAACACCCAGCGCGGCGCGATCAGGATACCGAGCGCTACCCGGACGCCCTGACCATCCTCAACGCGCACCTCGCAGAGCGCCCCGGCGTATCGGGCCCCGAGGTCGCGGTAGGCACTATCCTCCCGGTCGTGGCGGATAATGATGGGATGGGCCATCGCAAGGACCGGCGTAACAAGCAAAGCCGTGATTAGAAGCAAAATTTTGACGTTCATGGCGATCATCGGAATAAGGAAACAAGGAGATACCCACTATCCGGCCTACCGCTCACAAAGTTGTTAATGCGATGCAAAAGGGATGTTAAGGATGTTAAAAATGTGGTGCTCCTGGAAACGGAAGGGGCTGTAGCGGCTTACTCTTGAACCCAGATTTGC
>DATGCC010000084.1:0-3281 GCA_035312345.1 Rhodothermales bacterium | reverse complement strand
TTGCTGCGGACACCCTGCTGCACAAGCCCGGCAGCGCCTATGCCTATTCGAGCTATGGATGGAATCTCATCAGCGCCGTAGTGGAAGGCGCGTCCGGCGAAGCTTTTCTGGATTATATGCGCGAGCATGTCTTCGAGCCACTCGGCATGACCCACACCGTCGCTGACCATGTCGATAGCCTTATCTACCAGCGCGCCGGATTCTACGCACGTAGCACGGACGGGACGTTGCTCAATGCGCCCTTCGCCAACAACAGCTACAAGTGGGCCGGGGGTGGTTTCCTTTCGACGACAGAAGACCTGCTGCGCTTCGCCCGTGCCCACCTCGACAACGATTTTCTCCCCGACGAGGCCCGTGCTTTGCTGTTCACCGAGCAACATACCGATGATGGTGAGGGCATTGGCTATGGCTTCGGCTGGCGCGTCCGCCCCGGCGACGATGGGCGCATGTACTGGGGCCACAGCGGCGGTTCGGTAGGCGGCACCTCGCTGTTGATGATGCAGCCGGAAACGGGCGTTGTGGTCGTCGGGCTCATCAACCTATCGTCGGCAGATCTGAGCATTGTGCGGGAGGTTCTTGCGCTGTTCGTTGAAGCGGCGGCTGGGCACCCATAAGCCTTCTGGTACATCGACCATGAAATATTTTTTCCTGCTGACTATCGCCTGCTGGATTGCTGCCTGTGGTCCTGCGCAGAGTGAGCCGCCAACGGAGCCAGCGGTGGTTCAAGAGGCTGATTCCCCAAAGCATTTCGGCGTGCTTACCGCCGGGTTTGTGGGCATTGATGGCGTGTATAATTCCGAGTTGATGGCCCCCTACGATATTCTCCAGCACACCGTCTTCCGCGATTCACTCAACTACATCACGCCGTTTGTGGTTTCTCCAGAGGGCGCGTCATTTGTCACCTTTGAGGGTCTCACCATCGCCGCCCATCACAGCTTTGCCGCCGCGCCGCCTATCGATATCCTCGTGATTCCCAGCGCCGAAGGAAGCATGACAACCGACCTGGAGGATGACGTGTTAATGGGGTGGCTGAAACAAGCCGTCGCCGAGGCGAAGTACGTTATCACGCTGTGTGATGGCGCTTTCCCACTGGCGGCGACGGGCGCGCTGGCCGGGCGCGTCGCCACAACGTTCCCTGCCGACCGTGCCCGTCTCGCTGAATTGTTTCCCGATACCAATGTGCGCTACGATGCCAGCTTCGTCGTGGATGGCAAATACATTACGTCGGTAGGCGGGGCGCTGAGCTACGAACCGGCGCTGTATCTGGTCGAGCATCTCTATGGTGTCGAGAGCGCCCGCCGCACCGCGCAGGGCCTGGTGCTTGATTGGGATGTGGAGTCGATTCGTCATTTTGTCGCAGCACAATAAGCTTTAGGAAGAAAACCGTTATGCCAAGATTTTTAGGAAAGGGAAAAAGGGGGAAAGGGAAAAAGGGGGATTTTTTTCTTTTCTTTCCCTCTTTTCCTCTCATCCTGCTGCTGATGCTGGCGGCGTGCTCGCAGCAAAGCGATTTGCCTGATCCCAGTTCGGAAGCGTACCGCGAGACGGTGTCGTCCTTTTATATCGGATTGTCGGCGATGCAGGTGGGCGAAGATGCGCGGGCGGAAGCCGCCCTGCTCCAGGCCACAGACTATGCCCCCGACGAACCGGCCCCCTGGGCCAACCTTGCACTGCTGGCGCTGCGACGCGGCGACACCGACGTAGCAACGGAGCGCCTGGCCCAGGCCCGCACCCTCGCTCCTGAGAATAGCCAGGTTCTGCTGCTCTCGGGCCTGCTGGCTCTGTATCAGGACGATCTGGAAGCAGCGAAGGGCTACCTGCAACAGGCCATCGCAGCGGATGCCACCGATCACCGGGCGCGCTATGCACTGGCGAATCTGGCCGAGCAGGAGGGCGATCTGGACGCTGCCGCAGAACAGATCGACCGGCTGCGTGCGCTAGTCCCGGACAACCTCGCTGTGCTGCACGCCCAGGCCCGCCTCGTGGCCCGGCGTGGCGATGCAGCAGCGCTGGCACAGACCACGGCGCGCCTCGACAGCGTCTCTGCGGGCTGGCCTGCCGATATCCAGGAAGCGCTCGCCACCGTGCAGACCGTGTCCGATCCACTGCAAGCCGTGGGGCCGCTCGCCATTTTGCGCAATGTGCTGCTGAGCCTCCCGGCCTACCGACGTGACCTTGCCGCGATCGAAGTCCCTGCCGAGTTGATTGCCGATCCGATAGAACAGTTTGTGCGCCTACCCTCGCCCCGTGCGCACCCGGCCCCACCCGACAATGACCTGGCTTTTGAAGAACAGCCGCTTGCGACCACCGATACCACGACATGGGACTGGCTCGGCGTCATCTCGCTCACTGGTGAAGGGGCCCCTTCGGTCTTCGTAGCAGATGGGCAGCAGGTGCATATGCTCAATGGGGAGGCGCTTCCGTTTCCAGGCGGTGCTTCTGCGCAATCCCCTTCGCAGCAGAGCATCGTGCCATTGGATTATAACTACGATTTCCTGATGGACCTTGCGCTGGCAGGTGCGGGCGGCTTGCGTCTCTACCAGCAGGACAGCACCACCATCGGTACATTTGCAGAGGTGACGGCGCTGACGGCGCTCCCTGTCGCTATCACCGATGCGTCGTACTTTGGCGGCTGGGCGGCGGACCTGGATCTCGAAGGCGATGTAGACCTGATGCTGGCAACGCCGGACGGGCCGCCACGCGTCCTGCGTAACAACGGCGATGGCACCTTCCAGACAGAGCCGCTTTTTCAAGACGTGACGGCGCTGCGGGATTTCGCCTGGGCCGATTTCGACGCCGACGGCGATCCAGACGCAGCTTTGCTTGATGCATCGGGTACGCTGCACGTCTTCGCTAATGACCGACAAAATCGGTTTCGCCGGATCGATCCTGCGGTAGACAATCAACTCCTCGCCCTTGCCGCTGCCGACATCGACAATAATAGCATCATCGACCTCGTGCTACTGCGGGCCGATGGCATCCTCCACCAACTCACCTATCAGCCCGCCGAGGTCGAGTGGACCCGTCAGGACCTCGCCCGCTGGGCAGAACTCCCAACGGATGTTGCCCCCGGCACCGTGCGGCTCTTCGTAGGCGACATCGACAACAATGGCGGTTTCGACCTGCTGGCCTCGGGCACGTCAGGCACCACAGCATGGTTGCATGATGAAGCCGGGGCCTACCACACGCTGGCCGCATCCCTCAGCCTTCAGCTTTTTGATCTTGCTGCTTTGGCTGGCGAAACCCGGCTCGACCTGCTCGGGCTGACGGCAACTGGGCAG
>DATGCC010000083.1:0-11926 GCA_035312345.1 Rhodothermales bacterium | reverse complement strand
GTCCCCTTCACGATGGCATGCACAAGCCGCTGGAGGTGCAGGCGCACCCGCCGCCCTACTTCCAGCACATCGTCGTGGTCAAGCGGCTCGGCCCCCAGCCCGGCGGCAGGGTTGGTGATGGTCGAGAGCCCCAGTACCTGGATGCCGAGGTAGCGCGCCTGGATTACTTCGGGCACCGTGCTCATCCCGACAGCATCTGCACCAAGACGAGCGTGAAGCCTGATTTCGGCTTTGGTTTCATAGCTCGGCCCCAGCGTCCACAGGTACACGCCGCGCCGCGTGGCGATGCCTTCATCCAGCGCGATGCGCTCGGCACGATCCAGCCAGTCGGCATCGTAGGGGTTGGACATATCAGGAAAACGCGGGCCCCCATCTACATTTGGACCCGCCAGCGGGCTGGCAAAGGAAAAGTTGATATGGTCGCTGATGAACATAAGGGTGCCCGGCGCGAAGGACGGATTGATGCCACCCGCGGCGTTGGTGACGAGCAACCGCTGCGCCCCGAGCGCATGCACGAGCCGGACGGGAAAGGTGATGGCGCGCACCGGATGACCTTCATACAGATGCACACGCCCCTGCACAAACACCACATCGCGCCCGGCCAGCCGCCCAAAAACCAGCCGCCCCTGATGCCCCGGCACCGTCGAGTGCGGATAACCAGGTACGTCTTCGGTAGGAATCATGACGGCCTCTTCGGCATCGTTGGCGAGGGCACCAAGGCCCGAGCCAAGGATGAGTGCCATCTCTGGCACGAGGTCGGTCTGCTTGCGGATGAAAGCCACGGCCTCCTGCACGTCCGCCGCCTGTATAGTTGATGATTGCATAAGGAATAATTCTGTTTGTCATCCCGGGGTAGGGACATGATGCATCATGTCCCTACAGAAATCTATCGCTCTGCAGCAACTTTCGTTTGCTCGGAAGGTGCCGCTGTGGGCTGGACGCGGCGTACCTGTTTGACCACCACCATCGTCATATCGTCGTGGCGGCCCTGGGCTTCGACGAAGTGGTGCACGTCTTCGGAGACAGCGCGCAGGATCTCGTTGGCCGAGCGTTGCCCGACATCGCTCACCTTGTGCGCCAGGCGGTCGTCGCCGTAGAGTTCGCGGGCGCGGTTCATCGCTTCCGAGAAGCCATCGGTGTAGAACACCAGCACATCGCCGTGGCGCAGATCGAGCGTGACCTCTTCGATGCTGTCGTCGAAAACGGGACCCGCCGTCAGGCCAATAGCGAGGCCAGCGGGCTGCATCAGATAGGCTTCCTGGCTCGGTCAGCGTTTGAGGATATCGGGATTGTGCCCGGCGCGGGCAAAGGTAAACGTACGTGCCTCGACATCGAAGACGCCATAGATCATCGAGATGAAGGTGCCACGCGGGACGTTTTCCAGAAACAGCGTATTGAGCCGTCGCATCACCTGGGCGGGCGAGAGCCCCTCGCGGCTGAGCGTCTGGACGAAGCCTTTGGTGAGGGTCATATAGAAGGCCGCCTCCGTGCCTTTACCACTCACATCGCCCACAACCACGGCCAGCTTGCCCGGCTCCTGCTTCACAAAATCAAAGTAATCTCCACCGATTTCCAGCGCCGCCAGGCACATGCCTGCTATGTCGAGGCCATCCACCTGCGGCATGCGGCGCGGCAGAAACGTTTCCTGGACATGCCGGGCGATTTCCAGTTCGCTGCGGAGCCGTTCCTTTTGCGTCAGTTCCTCGATATAGTCGGGTACGTACTCGATCACATCCCGCTTGGTCCGCCCGCTGGCTACGCCAACGAGGCCGAGCAGCACCAGGCCTGCCAGCATCAACCCCGTCAGCATCACATCGATCCACACCGGCGAGGCGGCGACGAGCCAGCCCTCGCTGACGCTCCAGACCATGAGCGCCACAAAAAGGCCGATGAAGCTGGTCAGAAAGTCGTAGCGCCAGAAGGTGTAGCCAAGAATACCGCCCCACAACCCCGACAACAACCAGTTATAAGCTACCGGTTGCAGGTTGATAAAGCTGCCCTGCATCAGCGCCATCATCAATACGACAGCCGCTACCACCAGCCAGACTTTCTTCCACAGGTGATAGACGAACGTCCCCACGCCGAGCAGCACATAGAGCAGCAAGAAGTAGGCCCCCAGTCCATTGCCCGCAGCCACGCCTGCCATCGGCTGGTACATCACCTCATTCAAAAACTGCCGGCTGTCTTTGAAATACACTGACACGCCGGGAAAGACCATCAGGAACGCGATGAGCACACCCAACAGGATAAACCCGATGCCGACACCGCGCAGAAACGCCCGGCCTATGTACACATTCCTAAAAGAGCCGAGCCGCACGAGGCTGGCTGTGCGTAGCTTCGCAGGCCACTCGGCACGAGCCAGCGAGTCGGTGACTCCGGCTACCGCCATGGTAAAAATGGCCGTGGCGGTTCCAGCAACCCCCACGATGACCAACTTGATCAGCCAATTGAGCCATTCTGGTCCGTCGAAGTCGGAAAACTGGATTTGCTTCATCAGCACCAACATCATGATCATCAGCAGGCCCAGCACCAGGCCGTCCACCAGGGCTGCTTTGCCATCGATGAGCCGCGCCGAGAAGCGCTTGATAAAGGCGATAAGCAGTACCAGGATGATTACTACATACATGGCACCTTCCAGAATGCTGGCGATGGTGCGCAGGGTAACCCCGTCGTCGTCGCGCTCCCGTGGATTAAACGAAACGTCGGCCTCCTGCAAAACCCCAGTGACCGAGACGGCCACCTCGACCTCCACCTGCTGCTCATAGAGTGCCTCGGTACGCACGAACCGCACGCGTGCAAGCTGTGTGTTACGGCCGGGAGGCAGCCACACCGAATCGGCCTGGAAATAGGCTGCATCCCAGACCATCTGTCCGAGATGGTACCGCGCCAGCGCCACAGCAGCACCAGGGCCGAGTTGCACCTGCGTTCCAGCAGGCACGTCTGCGCCCAGGGTATCTAGCGGAATGGAGGCCGAGGCCAACAGCGTCAGGCTATCCGGCTGCCCTCCCCACAACGAATCGGCGTCATTGAACACGAGCGCCGTGGTCAGCAGGGAATCGGACAGGCTGCTAATATCGGGCGGCGGTGTGAGTGCAGCCGCGCTTTCGGGCACCGCAAACAGCGTGCGCAAGGCGTTCCGATCCACCGTCTTGGTAAACTCGAACTGGGGGCGTGGCCCTAAATTCACGGGCGGCCCTGTGCCCAGCCATTCCAGGTCGCGCTCGAACGACCAGATGCCACCGTCCAGTGTCAGGGAAAGCCGATAGGGTGGTTCTGGTGGCGGGGATGTCTCCTCTTCTGTCGGCTCGGGGCGGTAGGTGACATCCCAGTAATAGGCCGGGATGCGATGCTGCCCCTCTTCGCCCTGTAGCAAAGCAATGGTCTCTGTAGCCCCCAGGGTTTCCTGCAACCGATTGAGCAGGTCCTGCTGGCGGCGCATGGAGGCCGTGGCTTCGAGGGCATCCACGGCATGGCCGCGTGCTGCAAGAAACGCCTCGGCTGCTTGCAGGGCCTGCTCCTCGCCCAGGCTGTAGCTGGCGGCGCTGTCTGGGTGCCGAGCGGGCAACAGCGTCAGATAGAGCAAGCCACTCACCAGCGCTGCCACAAAAAGCAGCAGATCGCTGATCGACAGATGCTGCCGAAAGGATGAAAGAAAAGCCGTCATCAAGCCGCCTGTAAAATTCGGTAGTTACGCAGACTCCATAAAATCTGTTGTACTACGACCCGCACGATGGTGATCACGGGAATTGCGACCAGCATCCCGACGATGCCGCCCAGTTGTGCACCGATGAGCACAACAAACAGGATGACAAGCGGATGCGCCTGCGCCGCCCGCGAGAAAATCAACGGCTGGAACAGCGCATTGTCGGCGATTTGGGTCAGGCCCATGGCAATCAGGATCCCAAGGATGAGCGAGAAGTCGCCCGTCTGCGCCACACCCACCAGCGTCCCGGCCAGGAACCCCATCAGCGGACCGAAATACGGAATCGTGTTTGCCAGCCCTGCAAAGATCCCCACCGCCACCGCCGATTGCAAGCCAACGATGCTCAACAGCACCGTTGCCAGCGTGGCAATGGATATGCACTGCAGCATCAGCCCCCGAAAGTAGCGCCCGATGTTCATCTCCACCTTCTCGTTGATGGCGAGCGTGATCTCGAAGTAGCGGTTCGGGACGAGCCGTAAAATCGCCCGCCGCATGGCCGTACCGTCTTTCAGCACGAAGAAACACACGAAAGGAATAACGAGGATTGCATAAAACACATCGGTGAAAAAACTTACGATAGACCCCATCAACTGGGTCAGGCGATCTTCCTGAAAAAGCGTCTCGAACACCCCGGTGATGGCATTGGTGATCATGCCTTCCTGTACCGGTACCAGGCTCGACAAGCGCTCCTCTATCGAACTGACCAGATCGGCAAACATGACATCGCGCACAGCGAGGCCGAGGGTTTCGAGCGCCCGGCCTTGAATGGGTGTCTGTGCTGTGGTCTGCGCCTCGGCGGCTTCCTCTCGGTCTTTGAGCCGCACGACGTTCACCTTTTCGGCCCCGTCCTGATCTCGAATGACCAGCGTGACCGGATCGCCAGCGCGTTTGGTGCGCAGGAGCGCCTGCAACTGGTCGGAGCTTTGGATGTCCTCCCCATCCACTTTGATGATAAAATCGCCAGGGTTAATATCCTCTCCTCCGCGTGAAAATCCGGGGAGTACCCCCGTCACCTGGACCCCCGACTCGACGGCCACCTGCTGCGAAAGCTCCGTGAGTTGACGCGCCGTGAAAGGCACCAGAAACGTCAACACGACCCCGATGCCGCCAAAGACGAGCAGAAAAGTGACGAAGACAGACGAGATGCGCCCCAGTCCAAAGCTCTGCACCCGGTTGACGAGCGGCTGCATCAAGTACGCCAGCACCAATCCGACAAGCAAATAGATCACGAGCGCGGCAAAGTACCAGATCAGCCAGATGATGATGGCAACGACCCCTGCTCCCAGCAAAAAGCGCACAATGCGATCCACCGTAAACCGCGACGTGCCCTGCTGCGACCGTAGTTTCCGATATCCCAATCGCCCCTCGCTGCTGGAGACGAGGTTCTTGTTGTCCTCTGTACCGTTGCCCTGTTCCATGTAGCTGTGTCTGCTCTATACCGTCGTTTGCGGGCCATATGCCCCGGCGATGCGGAAAGATACTGATTCGGGAAGAATCTAGGAGCCTATGAGGCGAAGAGTCTATGATCAGGCACCCCCTTAGATTCCCAGACTCTTAGATTCATAAATTCATAGATTCCCAGACTCCTCGTCCTGTTGCGCTATTTCTTCAACGACGCGTCGGATGGTTTCGTATGCAAAGCCGCGACGGCGGAGGTAATTGGTGAGTTTTTGGCGGCGTTTGTAGGGATCCGGCTCGCGGGCCAGCCGTGGCCAGCGTTTTTCGGCATGCCCACGGGCGGCGTCCAGCACATCGTCTTCTTCCAGCATCGCCTCCAGCGCAGCGTCGATGTGGCGGGCGGCGACGCCGCGTTTTTGGAGGTCGCGGCGCAGGCGTTGCGGGCCGTAGCCCCGGTTGCGGAAGCGACCTTCCACATACGAATGTGCATAAGCGGCATCGTCGAGATAACCCAGTTCATGCAGCCGCGCCACGGTGCGGTCCGCAACGGTATCGTCGAAATCCTTGCGGGCCAGCTTGCGTCGTACTTCCTGCTCGGTGCGGGCCTTGTAGCTGAGATAGGTCAACGCCACCTCATTGGCCGCCCGCGTCCGATCCGCCGCAATAATCTCAAGCTGCGTCGGCACATCGAGGTCCAGCCCTTTATAAAGGCCATGCTCCAGCACAAGGTCCATGTGCACCCCAAAGGCAAAGTCACCATTGACAAAGACGGAGACGCGCTCGGGCTTGCGCTTCTGCTGCGCCAGCCGCGTAATCTTGCCCTCTTTTAATGGACGTTCGCGCTTTGGTTCTTCAGGTTTCAAGGGTGCCTGGTTTATTCTTTATGGGACGGCTTTGTACACGACAAAACTCAAAAGTGTCATTCCAGAGTCCATTCGATTACACTCAGGACAAGCTCCGCGAGTGGAGAAACGAGGCGAAGCCGACTCACGACGTAAATCTCGCCGTTTAAAAGGCTGTTTCGATGGGCGATCTCCGTCCACTTCGGTCGGGATGACACGATCAGGTTGTTTCAATACAGCAAATACCCTTCCCGCCGAACCTCAAATGTTGTCACCTCATCCTGCCATCCAGCAATCATATCCTCGGGAGAAGCGCCTTGCCTAAGCAGTGTGCCGAGGCGCGGGGTGCCGGAGAGCTTGGCGAGCCATTCAGGATTGGAGACAAAATCACCGTCAGCTTGCTGGTAAAAAGCGTGGAGCACATGGATGCCTGTCTCGACGGAGCGGTAGGCATCGGCGTTGGTGACGGTGAGGCGGATGCCTTGCAAAGCCTCGCCCTCGAAGCGGGGGCTGGCCGACATGCCTTCGATGGAACGTGGCGTGAAGGAAGCTGCCTCGAACTGCACACCCGGCAGGGCCCGGGCGTTGAGCGTGTCGGCAAGAGCCTGTCCCTTGGCCCAGGCGGCACCGAGAAGGGTGAACGGCGTCCGCGTGCCTCGCCCTTCGCTGGCAGCAACCGCCTCGAAGAGGCACGTCCCGGCATAGATCAGCGCGGTCTCGAAGTCGGGAATGTTGGGGCTGGTGCTGATCCACGGGAGGCCCGTCGCGGGCCACAGCATAGCGCGCTCCCAGTTCGCCATCGGCATCACATCCAGTTGCAGGTTCTCCAGGCCGGGGAGCATCGCCTCGCCCTGGATCATGCGCGCCAGTTCGCCGACGGTCAGGCCATGCGCAATAGGAATAGGATACTGCCCGACGAACGAAGTCTGCTCCGGCTCCAGTACGAAGCCCGAGACGTACGCGCCACCGAGCGGGTTGGGCCGGTCCAGCACGACGAACGGGATGTCGTTTTCAGCAGCGGCCTGCATCGCGAGGCCCATCGTCGAGATGTAGGTGTAGAAACGGGCACCGACATCCTGTATATCGAAGACCAGCACATCCACATCGCGCAGCATCTCTGGCGTAGGTTTGCGGGTGTTGCCGTAGAGGCTGTAGACCGGGGCTCCGGTGCGGTCGTCGCGTCCATCATCCACCTTTTCGCCAGCATCTGCCGTGCCACGCAGGCCATGCTCCGGGCCAAAGAGGGCTGTCACCTCCACATTCGGTGCAGCATCGAACAGGTCGATGACATGCGCTGTATCGACGCGGGCGGTATGGTTGACGATGAGGCCGATGCGCTTGCCATCCAGCAGAGCAAAGCCGTCTTCTGATAGCACCTGCGCGCCGGTTTGGACAGGGCCGGCTGTTGCATGGGTGGTGTCGGATACGAGGGGCGCAGGCGGATCGGAATCTACAGGTTCGCAGCCCAGCAGGAGCGCGACGAGGCAAAGGGCGAGCAGGCGCATAGAAAAGATGATGTTTGTCGAGTGGGGAAGCGGTTATTAGATCGGCAGCGTAACGGTGGGTTTCCTGAATACGTTCACGTTTGCGCAAGGTGTGTCTTTTTTCGCATCTTGGAATAGCAGGTTGTCCGTTCTCAATATTCCCTCATTCGTAAAAACGGACAACTGGTAACTCAACTCATCCCATCCTCATCCCAGGCCAACGCCATGAAACGCCATCGTTCTTCACCCCAGCGCCTATCGCCTCTGCTTGCCCTGATCGGTTTGCTGGTTCTCTTCGGCTGCGAAACGGAAATCAACCCCGGCGAGGCACCGGAAGGTCCACGTGAGGTAGCGCAGTATTCTATCGAGGATTTCCTCGAAACAACTAGCTACACCGGTGCCTCCTTTGCACCCGACAACAGCAAGATCCTCGTCAGCAACAACGAGACGGGCATTTTCAACGCCTACGCGCTACCGCTGGATGGGGGAGCCGCTATCCCATTGACGAACTCGACTGACAACGCTGTCTTCGCAATGGGCTACTTCCCGAACGATGAGCGCTTCCTCTACACGAGCGACCAGGGCGGCAACGAACTTAACCATATTTACGTCCAGACGCCTGATAGCCAGGTAACGGATCTCACGCCGGGCGACAACCTCAAGGCAAACTTTCTCGGCTGGGCCGACGATGACGCGTCGTTTTTCGTAGGCACCAACGAGCGCGACAACCGCTACTTCGATGTCTATGAGGTTCAGGTGGACGGTTATGACCGCGAGATGATCTATGAGAACAACGAGGGTTATACCCTCGCCGCCGTCTCGCCGGACAAACGTTATCTGGCGCTCAACAAAACGAAAAACAACGCCGACAGCGACATCTACCTCTACGACCGTGAGACACAGGAGACAACGCATCTGACGCCGCACGAGGGCGATGTCACCCACAGCGCGCAGACGTTCAGCCCGGATGGCACGAGCCTGTATTATCTCACCAACAAAAACAGCGAGTTTCAGTACCTCGTCCGCCGCGATCTGGCGGGCGAAACCACCGAGCCCGTCGTGCAGGAAGACTGGGACGTGTGGTACGCCTACTTCTCGCAGAACGGCAAATACTTTGTCGTGGGCATCAACAAGGATGCGCGTACCGAACTGCGTGTACATGATGCCGCCACGATGGAGCCTATCGACCTGCCTGATATTGGCGGGGCGGACATCACCTCGGTGACGTTCTCGGACGATGAGGAGCACATGGCCTTCTATGCCAGCAGCGCCCGCATGCCGAGCGATCTGTTCGCGTACGATTTTGAAGGGGAGCCGGAGCAACTCACTCACTCGCTCAACGCCAATATCAACGGCAACGATCTGGTAGAGGGCAAGGTGGCACGGTTCGATTCGTACGATGGCGTAGAAGTGCCCGGTATCCTCTACAAGCCGCATCAGGCCAGCGCCGAAAACCCGGTGCCCGCGCTCGTGTGGGTGCATGGTGGGCCGGGCGGGCAGAGCCGCATTGGCTACAACTACAACATCCAGTACCTTGTCAACCACGGCTACGCGGTCTATGCCATCAACAACCGGGGCAGCAGCGGCTATGGTAAGACGTTCTTCCACATGGACGACCGCAAGCACGGCGATGCCGACCTGGACGATGTGGTGGAAAGCAAAACCATGCTGGCCGAAACAGGCTGGATCGATCCCGAGCGCATCGGCATCATCGGTGGGAGCTACGGCGGCTACATGACGCTGGCAGCGCTCACGTTCCGTCCCGAAGCCTTCGATGTGGGTGTAGATCTCTTTGGCATCTCGAACTGGCACCGGACGGTGACGAACATTCCGCCGTGGTGGGAATCTTTCCGCGCCTCGCTTGAAATGGAGATGGGTGATTTCGACGACGAGGAATTCTTCAAGGCCAAGTCACCGCTCTTCCACGCTGACCAGATCGTTCGTCCGCTGATGGTGTTGCAGGGAGCCAACGATCCGCGCGTGCTCAAGGTCGAGTCGGACGAGATCGTGGAGGCCGTCAAGGCCAACGGCGTGCCGGTCGAGTACGTCTTGTTCGAGGATGAAGGACACGGGTTTGTCAAGAAGGAGAACCAGGCCGAAGCCGCCCGCCGCATTCTTGGTTTCCTCGACACACACCTCAAAAACCAGCCCGAAGTAACGCCGCCCGCCGGGTAGGCATTGGGTACAGCGGGTTTTTCCGGGCGGGCCTGTGCTTTCCATCGGGAGAGGGCAGGCTCGCCTTTTTGGTGGGTGCTGCATCTTGCGCATGTTCGCTCCGTAGCTAAAATTCTAGCATCGGACTACAGAACAGGGAGCGAATGATACAGCGAACAGCGCGCTTTGCGAGATACCTCATTGTTTTACTGGGCTGCTGGATGGCGGTTGGGCCGGTTCATGCCACCGACCTGAGCATTGACAACCTGCATGTCATCGCGTCCCGCGAGACGAGCAACACAGTACAGGTGGTGTTCGATGTTTCCTGGCAGAACGCCTGGCACAACCGACGCAACCACGATGCCGCCTGGGTTTTTCTCAAACTCGCACCTGAAGGCGGACGCAGCCACCATGTGACGCTGCCTGCTGAGGGACTCCATGCTCTGGTGTTGCCGGGTAGCGCTGCACCGCCGCCTCAGATCGACCGCACCGCCGATGGTACGGGTTTCTTCCTCTATCCTGCCGAATCCTATCGTGGCGATGTGTCCTGGCGTATCAGCGTGCAACTCGACGCGGCCACCCTCGGCGAGCGGTTTCGCCCCGAGCATCTGGCAGCTTTTGCCATCGAGATGGTGTACGTACCAGAAGGCCCTTTTATCCTCGGCGATCCTGACCCCACGGCCTTGCAGTTTGGCGCGTTCTACCAGTCGGGTAGCGATGGTGAACCGGCGAGGCTGGTAGAGATCACGTCGGAAGCAGCGCTGGAGGTGGGATCAGCAGCCGGACAGTTGTATTACCACGAAGACGATTACGTGGGAGATCGGCAGGGGCCGGTGCCTGCCGCCTTCCCCAAGGGATACGAGGCGTTTTACGTGATGAAGTACGAACTCTCGCAGGGGCAATATGTCGATTTCCTCAACACGCTCGACGATGGCGCGACGTTCGAGCGCTTTGCCTTCGGCGGGCGATCCTATCCACAGAAACGTGGCACCATTCATCTCGACGACGGTCGCTACGTGGCAGGCAGCCCCCACCGGCCGCTCAACTTCAGCCGCTGGGACGACGGACTGGCTTTTGCCGACTGGGCTGCGATCCGCCCGATGACCGAACTGGAGTTTACCAAAGCCAGCCGGGGGCCAGCGCCGCCCGTGCCTGGTGCCTTCCCCTGGGGCACTGCCAGCCGTGATCATCTCGCTCGCATCATCGGACCCGAAGATGACCTCATTATGACGAACGGATGGGAAGAGGACCAGCTATCCGACGAGACGCGGGCGGTCTTCGGGGCATCCTACTACTGGGTGATGGATCTGGCCGGAAGCGTGTGGGAGCGGGTCATCAGCATCGGGCAACCAGACGGCCGGGCCTTTGCCGGCTCGCACGGTGATGGTGAGTTGGGCGAGCGGGGACGGGCCACCAACAGCGACTGGCCCCACACCTACGACGGCAAGGAAGGGCACGGCTATCGCGGCGGTGGCTTTTACGACCAGGGGCAGGTGTATCACGAATTTAATCCGTACAGTCCCGTGGCATATCGTCGTTTTGGTGGCTGGTCTGGTGCTGATCCACACCGCGCCTACGGATTTCGCGCTGTCCGAACCGCCGAGTAACATGCAGCGGGCATTGCATCGTGTAAAGCAGGGTAATACCTTGTGGCTTGTTTGTTCACTAACCCCTTCGCACATGCGCCCTGCTCTCTTTCCGCTTTTGCTGATGCTCCTTGCCTCTGTCATGATGGCCCTCCCTGCCGCAGCCCAGCCTACGCCTGATTTTGACACGGCCTGGGCCACCATCCGCGACGATTACACGGCGATAGTGCGCGACAATGACATTGTAGGCAGCAGCCTACTCTTTATGCACGATGGCGAGGTGCTGGTCTGGGAGACGGTGGGCCTGGCCGACCTGGAAACGCAACGCCCGGTAGACGAAGCGACGATTTACCACTGGGCTTCCATTACCAAGACGTTCACTGGCATCGCCATCATGCAACTCCGTGATCGGGGACTGCTGTCGCTAGATGATCCCATCGTCGAGTATCTGCCTGAACTCAAAACCGTGCACAATCCCTATGGCGTCATGGACGCCATCACGCTGCGCCACCTGATGAGCCACTCGGCCGGTTTCCGCTCCCCTACCTGGCCATGGGGGGGCGACAAGGACTGGCATCCGCACGAGCCGACGGAATGGTCGCAACTGGTGGCGATGATGCCGTACACCGAGGTCGAGTTTGAGCCGGACAGCAAATACCACTATTCCAACCCTGGCATCATCTTCCTGGGCCGCGTCATCGAGCAGCTTACCGGCGACGACTACGAAGTCTACATCGACAAGAACATCTTCAAGCCGCT
>DATGCC010000082.1:0-2155 GCA_035312345.1 Rhodothermales bacterium | reverse complement strand
CACCGCCCGCACTACGCCTTTCATCTTGCCATCATCAAACCGCACGACCGCTCCGACCTCTACATCCGCAAACACCTGCGGCATCGTGCACGCGATGCGCGCCGGAGCCTGGATGCGCCCCTGTTCGTCCCGCTTCGCCTGCCGTCCAGGAATGAGATCTCGATGTAGCAACAGCGTATCTCCCTGCTTCAGAATGATGGATTGCTCTAACGGTGGCAAGACTCCCAGAGACGAGGTCAGCCTACTCTTCTTCCGCGTCCCTTGTTTATGGAGCGTGAACACCGTGCCTGTTTCTATATAGATGGACTGATGCAACTCGGCCCATCGACCCTCGCCCTGGCACGCGACGACCTTTAACGTGCGCTTCTTCCCCCGCGCATCCCGAAACCGAATGTGGTCTCCCATCTCGGCGTGCGCGAGCCAGTCTGCATCTACGGGCAGCGTGCCATCGCAGACCGCCCCATCCGGCTCTGGTACACCGGGCGGGGTGAGCCAGAGCCGGGCAGGAGCCACGACCCGCCCGCGCAGATTCCGATGCGGTTTCAGATGCACAACGCGGGGCCCAGGCTTCAAGGGACCTGTTCGAAGTTTGGGACCGCCCAGATCCATCAGGATCCGACACGGACGACCGGTTTCGCGTTGCGCCTGCCGCACATGCTCGATCATCTGTGCCCATGCCTCCTCGCTGTCATGCGCGCAGTTAATGCGTACGCAATCCATCCCGGCTCGCACCATGTTAAGCACCAACTCGTACTCGGTGGCGGCTTCGCTGGGAAGCGTAACCATAATGCGGACGTTGCGCCCGTCAGGCTTCACTCCGAAAAGCGCTTCGGTATGCGCCGCCAGCAAATCCCGGCCCTTCGCATAATCAACTGGGCATGAAGCAGAAGGAGCACGGATTCTTCCCGAAAGCCAGTAAAGAACGTTCAAAACCGCCTGCAGACTTGCCATGACATGGGCTTCTGTTCGGCCGAGCGAAGAAAGCCCCAGGCTGGCAAGATGGCTCTGCACCTCCTGGATGTCAAAGTTGCGCAAGGCCAGATAGTGTAGCAGATTGCGCGCACTCTCTTGCCATGGAGGATGTACCACTTCCAGATGGTGCTCGAAGTGCTCCTCGCGATCTGTAGCATACCGAAGGATGGCTTCAAGTTTGGTGATCAGGTGTTGCACCAAAGCATCCTGGTCGGCATCTTGCCTCCCAACGAGTTCTTCTACGAATGGATTATCTGTATTTGTCATAGCTCAGCCTCTCCGCAACGCCCCGGTGCCGGTTACACTTCCGAATAGGCCCATGCTCAACACCGAGGCAGGGTACCACCTCTTTTAACGCGTGCCAACCTACAACCCTGAAAGAATACCAAGGAAGAGTTGAAGCACAGTAGCACTGTAGAGAATGACAGACTCCGGTTGTAGGATTTTCTCCCACAGGAGATGCCCTGAAGTACGTCTGCGTCACATAGCAAGGCATTGCTTCGAGACATGTGGAGAAAAAACGCACATCCCTGCCCCACTTGCCCTTACACCTGCTTCCGATCCAGGCGCTTTTTGCTTTAGTCCTGCTCTGCCTACGATCAGCGTGAAGGCTGACCAGCCCTGCCCCCATCTTTTTGGAGGTATACCTATCGCTCAAAACAAAAAGACACCACCATGAAACACCTTCTCCTTCTTTTGCTAGCCGCATGCATAGCACAACCGATGCTAGCCCAGCGTCACCTTGGCTGGTATGTGGGTCCTAGCTCCGCTGTCACGACGGTGAATGGCGAGGTCGGGATCCTCACTGGCTTTGAAGGTGGCCTGGTGATCAATCATCGTTTCACCGTTGGATTCGAGAGCTATCGCCTTTTCAATGACATAGAAGCTGACCTGCCCGACGCAGAGGGCCACCGGAATACGGAATTCTTCTTCAGCGGGATCAGCGCCGCCTATTCTGTCCCCTTCACCCCCCGATTGAGTGTCGCGCCGAGCCTGCTCGTAGGCGGATCGGAAGCCCACTGGCGGGAAGGGTTCTTCAACGGCATGGTAGGCGACTGGCAGCGTGATGACGAACACACGACCTCGCTGGCCCTGGTCCCCGGTGCTGGGCTGAACTATATGCTCACTCCCCGGCTCCATGCTATTGTAAAGGCAAACTACCGCTTCGTCACAGGTGGCGAAT
>DATGCC010000081.1:0-2874 GCA_035312345.1 Rhodothermales bacterium | reverse complement strand
TATGGTGGTTTTCTCGGGAACGAGACGACCCGGAATGAACGCGATTGGACCACGCATGAAACCATTCTTAGTGGCGACATCGGTGCGCCGGGCGATGCCACGGATAACGTCTATCACGTCGTCAATGGGAGCAGCACGCTTGCTTCCGCTGTGCTTGATGGGGTCACGATTAGCGGAGGTGCTGCCACGGGAACGTTTCCAAAAAACCGAGGCGGCGGGATTCGCATGGTCGGAGGCAACGCCACCATTCGCAACGTCACCATCAGCGGAAACATCGCTCGCGATGATGGGCAACGAGCAGGTTTTGGCGCGGGCATATTCAATGATGTGGGTAGCAGCCCCACGCTCGTCAACGTGCGCTTCATCGATAACCACGCCGAAGGCAGTGCTGGCGGGGGCGGCATGGCTAACAAAAATAACAGCCATCCCACACTCATGGATGTCACCTTCGAGGGAAACAGCGCCGGGCTGCTTGGTGGTGGCATGACGAACGATACAGGCAGCAGTCCCACGCTGGTTAATGTCGTCTTTCGCGGCAACAGTGCCGAATACACCGGTGGCATGGACAATTATCAGAATGCCGATCCGGTGCTGTGGAATGTGACCTTCGAGAACAACACGGCCACGGAATATGGCGGCGGAATGACCAATGACGAGAACAGTGATCCGAAACTCTACAATGTGATTTTTGCAGGCAACGTCGCGGAGAACGCTACCAAGCCCGGTGGCGGTGGGTTGCAAAACAATGCCAGCAATCCCCTGCTCGTCGGCGTCACCTTTGCAGGCAACCGCGCTGCCAATGGAGCCGATGGCATGTTCAGCAACGCCGAGAGCGCCCCAGTTGTGCGCAATGCCATCTTCTGGGGAAACGGAATCGAGATCGTCGGGCCAGTAGACCTCAGCCATGCTATCGTGCAGGGCGGGTTTGAGGGTACCGCCGTGCTTGACGCCGACCCGCTTTTCGTCCAGATGCCGACCACCGAGGTTGGAGGTGATCTTCATTTGCAAGCCACGTCACCGGCTCTCAATGCAGGCGATGCAGCCGCGTTGCCCGAAGATGCCCAGGATCTGGATGCAGATGAGGACAGGAGCGAACCCTTGCCTGTAGATCGGGGTGGTGCCGCCCGCATCCACAATGGCGCTATCGACCTTGGCGCTTATGAGGAGGTCACGCCGGTTTCGAACGAAGAGTCGCCAGGGTCGCTGGGCTTTCACCTCGACCCGCCTTTCCCGAATCCGGTTGAGGATAGCACGACCCTTCGCTATCGCCTCGACCGACCGGGTTATGTTCAGCTTCGCGTCTTCGATGTAAGAGGCAGAGAGGTGGGCATACTGGTTGATGCGTCGCAGTCGCTGGGAGAGCATCATGCCACCTTCCATACCACAGGATTGTCGTCGGGGCTGTACTTCGCTCGCCTTAGAACCGCCGCCGGTTTTGCCACCCATCCTTTTGTGTTGCTTCCTTAAATCCGAGGTCTCAATGTATTTGTTGTTTTCACGGATGCTTGTGTTTCTGATGCTAGTTGGCTTTTCCACCTGCGGCCTTATCACAGCGGAGGAGGACAGGGTAGAAAATGAAACTCCCAGCCAGCCGCCAGAAGGGTTTCCCTGTGGTGTGCTGAGCGAATTGGCTTCGCCCGTACCAGGCTCCTTGCTACGCGATGCCGAGGGGAACTACCGGTACTACAAAAACCGATCCTTCTACTTCGATGGTATTCATCTGGGGGTTGATCTGAATGTGCCCGAGGGTACGCCGGTTTTTGCCGGGGTGCATGGCGAGGTCCAGTATGCCGGGCCTGCCAGCGGGTATGGCAATCTGGTCGTCGTGGTGGAAACCTATACCGATGTACCAAAGACCTGGACGAATGGCCTGGGCGAGTTGCAGGAGCGGCAGCAGGTGCTGTTTCTCTTCGGTCACCTTCGGCCGACCAAGCTGTTTGGGGGAGAAGGACAACGCATCCAACTGGATGCCGGGGATTGTGTTACGCCGAGCACCGTCATCGGCTACATCGAGCGAGACTCTCACAATGGTGATGGCGCAGAGCATGTCCACTACGCGGTTCGCTTGCAGTCCTGGGAGGAAGCTCAAAAGATGCGGGTGACATCTGGGCACAGCGACATCGCCGGGTATGACCGCGATGGCACCCTGGTAGCCTATTATGGCAACCCTGAGCAAGTGCTGGATCAACTTCCCTGAACAGGTCACCGGGCCAAGCGCTTCTTCATTTTCTGACATGCTAATGGTGCATCATGACATTCCCTTTTCTTTCACCCTTCCGTCGATTTGTCCTTTGCCTCATGCTCCTTCTGGCAGGGATGGGATGTGGGGCTACAGCGGTTGACGAGGAGCCAGAAAATGCTATCCGGATCTTATTCATCGGCAACAGTCTCACGCAGGCCAATAATTTGCCCGAGATGGTGGCGGCCATGGCTGAGGCAGACAGAACGCGTCCCGTCGTTATTCATGAGGTCACCGCTGGCGGCACCAGCCTGGAGGATCACTGGTTTCTGGGGCGGGCGCGGGAGACCATTCAGAATGACGGTCCCTGGGATTTTGTGGTGATGCAGCAAGGACCATCCTCGCTTCCCGAGAACCAGCAGCATCTTGCACACTGGGCACAGATGTTTGCTACCGAGATTCGAGCAGCCGGTGCCATCCCGGCATTGTATATGGTCTGGCCGGGTCAGGCTCGTCACTTTGCTTTTGGTGATGTGGTGGCATCCTACACCAACGCAGCGAAGGCTGCTGATGCCCGGCTGCTGCCTGCTGGGTCCGCGTTCCTGGCTGCCTGGGATCGCCGATCCGATCTGGCGCTCTACAGTGCCGATGACTTTCACCCCAGCCCGATGGGGTCATATCTGGCGGCCCTCGTC
>DATGCC010000080.1:0-5201 GCA_035312345.1 Rhodothermales bacterium | reverse complement strand
GATCTATGCAGGCGAAGCCGCCGACTTCCCCGACGGCACGGGCGTCACGACGACGCTGCTCGTGGATGCGCTGGTCTATGGCCCGGCGGATGCATCCGACTTCGGCCTGCGGCACCTGCTGAACCCGAACCAGCCGCAGGTGGACGAAGATGGCAGACATCAAAGCGACATCCACTCGCTCCAGCGAATTCCGAACGGGTCGGGCGGTGCACGCAATACAACAACCTACAGCCCGATCAAGCCAACGCCTGGAGCCATCAACGGCGGGGCCGACCTCAGCCTCGACATGCGGCTCGGTGCCGTGGCAGTCAACGGCAACAACATCACCGGCACGTTCCTGCTTACGCTGATGAACAATGGCCCGAATAACGCTACCGGCATCATCGTCACAAACGCGCTTCCAGAAGATGTAGTGTTCGTCTCTGCTACGCCAAGCCAGGGCACCTACGACCCGAACATCGGCCTCTGGACGGTCGGCAACGTGGCGAACGGCGACGCAGCGACGCTGATGCTCGTTCTCACCATTGACCAGACCATCAACTTCGTCAACTTTGCCGAAGTAACCGCCGCCAACGAGTCCGACCCGGACTCCGATCCTGCGGATGGCACAGGCGATGATGCCAATGGTGCCGCTCTTACCCGCGATCTGCCCGATATCTCTGGCTTCGAGGCCGACCTGAGCCTGACCATGACAGCAGATGTATCCACCGCCACTGTGGGCGATGAGGTGGTGTTCACCTTGATTATCAACAACGCTGGACCAACGCCCACTGCTGGCGTTGAGGTAACGGACCTGCTGCCAACCGGGCTCACCTATGTATCGGATTCAGGAGGTGCCGCGTATGACCCAGCGTCGGGCATCTGGAACATCGGCGCGGTGGCTGTTGGCGCGAGCGATACGCTCCACATCGTGACGACGGTGAATAGCACCGGCTCGATCACCAACACAGCCAGCGTCACCGCCAGCAACCTGCCCGATCCTGATGCCTTCTTCGACAATGACGAAAGCGGCGAAGACGACCAGGACAGCGCCACCGTAGAGGTACAAGCGGCCAGCGAGAAAGCCACCGCGATAGAAGCAACTGCTGAGATCCCGGCAACGCTCGAACTCGCCCCGAACTATCCAAACCCGTTCAACCCGGAAACAACGATTCCCTTTGGCCTGCCAGAATCGGCGCATGTCACGCTCCGCGTATACGACCTGCTGGGTCGCCAAGTGGAGGTGCTGGTCGATGGCACGCTGTCGGCAGGTCGCCACGTCATCCGGTGGAACGCGGCGCAGTATCCGAGCGGGGTCTACCTCGTCCGCATCCAGGCAAACGGCAAGACACGCATCCAGCGCCTGACGCTGATGAAGTAGACCTTTCAATGCCGACAAATCGAAAAGCCGGGCGTCGAGCAGCCATGTTTCGATGCCCGGCTTTTTTGCATACAGGAGTTTGTAAATGAGGAATTGGTTACTGGAGGAATGCGATTGGTATTACATGTACCTCAAAGGCTTCATGCAGTGACATCTACGAGTTATGAGACGAGCATTTCTGGCATTACTCTTCGCTTCATTGTTTCTACCTTCCACTTCTGCATTGGCCCAGCCGTACCTTGTGGTGGAGCCAGATACTTTAATCTTCCCCGATCACTCACCCATTGAGGCTGGTATTGAAATTTCAAATTCGGGCAACAATCTGCTCCAAATAGACAGCTTGCTTTTCTCAACCGTTGATCCTAGAAGCTGGCATCTCGACTTACTTGTATCCGACACTACTTATTATGCCTTGGATTACTTCGGAAAACTGGATACCAATATCTCTGACCCTTTTCCAGAACTTGCTCTCGCGCCAAATACCACAATGCGATTGATCATTAGTCCTAACATTGCAACAAAACAAGGTACATTGGGCTTCACGTCGATCAGTGACACGCTTTGGATTTATTCGAACAGCAACCTTCAAAATCCTCGCCTGATATTCATCGGTTCAGCTATTCAGGTATCTGCAGAAGATCCTACCCAACCTCCTGGCTCCCTCTCTTTGGAGGCCTATCCTAACCCTTTTCGTGAACGAACAACTTTAGAAATTAAAACTCCGATGCTTCATCCTGTTGATGTTTCTATCTATGACCTGCTCGGTCAGCGAGTATATCATCAACAAGTTAACGGTCGCATCGTGCTTGTTCAGTGGCCCACCAATCAGACCTACATGCCAAGTGGCACTTACTTTGTACGTGTTTCTATCCCAAACCGCCAAACAATTCGAGCCATAACACTATCTAAGTGAGGGGTGGACATAAATCCCAAAGGGAAACTGTCATTGCGAGCAACGCGAAGCAATCTCGTCGGATTGGAGTCTTGGTCACGAGATTGCACTCCAGGAGTACTCGCTTCGCAGCGCTGCGTCGGCTGCGCCTCCTCGCAATGACAAATAGGCCTTTTTTAGCTGCTTTGGCCGTTTCTATGTATGTCCACCCCTCAGCTATGTAAGCATGGGAATGGTGTGAAGGGAAAGAAGCAATATTTTCTTCCTTCATTTCCAAACCAACCTCATGACAACAGGCTGACACCATGAGTCCTTATCCTCCGCTTTCCAATCTATCAATCAGCCGAGGAAGCCATGAAACCACTGGCGGGAAAAATCGCTATCGTCGCGGGCGCAACGCGGGGAGCAGGACGCGGAATTGCATGTATGCTGGGCGAAGCGGGCGCGACAGTATATTGCACAGGCCGTAGCGTGCGCGGTCAACCAGCCACACCGGGCCGCCCCGAGACCATTGAAGAGACCGCCGAGATGGTAACGGCGCATGGCGGCGAGGGTATCTTTGCGCAGGTGGATCATACCGACAAAGCACAGGTGCAAGCACTGGTTGAGCGCGTCCGGGCCAAGCAGGGTCGCCTCGACATCCTTGTCAATGACATCTGGGGCGGCGATGCCCTCACGGAATGGGGCAAACCATTCTGGCAACTCGACCTCGCCAAAGGGTTTACCATGCTCGAACGCGCCATCCACACCCACATCATCACCAGCCGCTACGCCGTCCCGCTGATGCTCGATACCGGGCCGGGCCTTGTCATCGAAATCACCGACGGAGCCGATGTCTACTATCGCCAGAGCCTGTTCTATGACCTTGTTAAGATGTCCGTGATACGACTGGCCTACGCGATGGCTCTGGAATTACGCGAACACCGGATCACCTCGGTGGCGCTCACGCCTGGTTTTCTGCGCTCCGAATTTATGCTCGACCTTTTCGAGGTGACGGAAGCGAACTGGCAAGAAGCTGCCCGCAAAAAAGAGCCCCACTTCATTGCCTCCGAGACGCCGTTCTTCGTCGGGCGTGCCGCCGCCGCGCTGGCGGCAGATCCGCAGGTCTTTGAAAAAACCGGAGGCGTGTTCAGTTCATGGGGCCTCGCCCGCGAATATAACTTTGATGATGTGGACGGCCGCCGACCCGATTGGGGTCACTACTTCGAGGAAAACGTGGCCCCTACACCGGAGGGCCATACCATTCTCGAATCACAGGCGGCTTACTGGGAAGCGTTCGACCAGGATAAAAGCACCTGAGTTACTATTCGACTTGCAAATCGCCGTAGGAGACGATCTCGTTGCGCCCATCGAGGATGAAGACACGCACGAGGCCACGGCGACCCAGGAATGACGGGTTGAACGTCAAGACATCTGCGCCGAGTTCGCCGGACACCTGATCCAACCGGAAGAAGTTGTTCGTGTCGTCGAGGCCGACGAGTTGCAGCCCGCCTGCTACCGCATTAAACTCCAGCACGCGCACCCGTACATTGACGAACTGATCGCCCGTGGGATTGGGAAAGGCCGGCTCCACCAGCACACGCCCCACAAAGGCCGGTGAGGTGCGCCAGTCGTCAGGATCTTCGCTAAGCACCTGCCCGTCTTCATCGGTGCGTGTAAAGCCTGACGGCGGCGAGAAGGCATCGTCGGCAAATTCGTCCTGCTGCCGTCGTGTATCACAGCCCGAGGCTGCCACCAACACACAACACACCGCCAGCGTGCACAAAAGGAAACGTTTCATAGGTATTGTTCGGAAAGTGTTTTGGAAACCGGGAAAACGACCTTCCCACTTTCTGTTTTCCAATAACCCATCCCCCGTCTTAGATTGTTCCACCGTCGTCTACTCCTGAAATCGCCGAGCCGTGTCTCAGATCCACGCTGATCATGTAAATGTGTCCATCGAGGGCATTCCCATCCTGCACGATGTATCCTTCGCGGTGGAGGCGGGCACCTGGGTGGGCTTGCTCGGTCCCAACGGCAGCGGCAAAACCACCCTTCTGCGCACGCTCAATGGTCTGCTCCCCTACGCAGGCACGCTGACGCTCCACAACCGCCCGGTCCACGCCTGGAAACCCCGCGACCTGGCCCAGACGATGGCCGTCGTCCGCCAGAGCACGCCGCTCTCGTTTGATTTCACGGTGGAAGAACTGGTATTGTTGGGACGGGCACCGCACAAAAGCTGGCTCGACCGCACCACCCGCCAAGACAGCAACCTCGTGCAGCAGGCCCTCGCCCGCGTCGATCTCGAAGGCTTTGCCCATCGCTCGGTGCTCTCACTCAGCGGCGGCGAGCGGCAGCGCGTCTTCCTGGCCCAGGCCCTCGTTCAATCTGCCGCCCTGTTGCTCCTCGACGAACCGACGACGCATCTAGATGTCCACTACCAGTTTGGTTTTCTCAACGTGGTGCGCGATCTCGTGACGGCGGGACGCACCGTCATCGCCGTCTTCCACAACCTTGAACAGGCCGCTCGTTTCTCGGATCACCTGCTCGTTCTGGACCACGGACGCCTGGTTGCCTCCGGTGCGCCTGACTCCGTCTTAACGCCCGATCTTCTCTCTCAGGTCTTCCGTATGCAGGCACAGGTGGATGTCGATCCCGATGGTACGTTGCGGATTTTCTACGAACACCCGGTAGCTCCTTGAGATCGGGCAGCCCGGCTGGAAACGTGCCCTATCCCTGCAACGTATGGTAGGCTGCCGTACAAATCCGGCATAAGGCATTCTTTCTTTTGCTTTTCCTGCTCCATGAAAATCTATACCCGCACCGGCGATACCGGCACCACAGCGCTTTTCGGCGGTGACCGCGTGCCGAAGAATCACCCCCGCATCGACGCCTATGGGACGGTCGATGAAACCAACTCGGTGCTGGGTCTGGTACGCGCTTTGCTAAACGATGCGCCCGGAGCAGATC
>DATGCC010000079.1:0-4773 GCA_035312345.1 Rhodothermales bacterium | reverse complement strand
TCCGCACCCCGCTTTCCGCTCTCCGAAGGTATATCTGTGCGAATAGGAGAGCCAGAAGCTGCACTAACCCAACATTTCTATGAACCAACTTGACACGCCTGAACTTACGCTACAGGCGCTCTCCGAGATTGCGCTAACCATCAACACCATCCAGGAACCCAGTGCGTTGCTGGAAAAGGTGCTGGAAATCGCGATGGAGACGCTCGACGCCGAGCGCGGCTTCGTACTTATCACGTCCGACACCGAAGCCGAAGGCTTTGAGATTACCGCCCGGCGCAACTTCACCGAAGCGCAACTCGGCGACATTGTGCGCCTCTCTACCAGCGTCGTACACGAGGTACTGCGCTCAGGAGAACCCGTGCTGGTCTACGAAGCGCTCGAAGACGACCGTTTTGGCGGGGCCGAAAGCATCGTGCTCCAGCAGATCCAGTCCATCGCCTGCGTACCACTACGGATCAAGGACCGGCAGATTGGTGCGATTTATCTCGATAGCCTGACCCGGCGCAGCCATTTCACCCGCGATAACCTGCCGTTCCTCGAAGCCTTCGCCAACCAGGCCGCCATTGCTATCGAGAATGCCCAGTTATACCAGACGCTACGCGACGAAAATCGGCACCTGCGCACCGAAATCCACCGCATCCACGGCTTCGACGAGATCATCGGCCAGAGCACACGGATGCGCGATATTTTCGAAACGATGTCGCGCGTGGCTGACAGCGACGCGACCGTGTTGATTGAAGGCGAAAGCGGTACGGGCAAAGAACTCGTCGCCCGTGCCATTCACTACAACGGCCTGCGCAAGCACAAGCCTTTCGTCGCTATTTTCTGCGGCTCGCTCTCCGACGAATTGCTCGAAAGTGAGCTTTTCGGGCACAAAAAGGGCGCCTTCACCGGAGCCGCCAGCGACAAGGCCGGGCTGTTTGAAGCCGCTGACGAGGGCACTGTTTTCCTCGACGAAGTGGGCGATCTCAGCCCACGCCTGCAAACAGCGCTGCTGCGCGTACTCCAGACGGGCGAGATCAAGCGGGTGGGCGAAAACCATGTGCGCCGGGTCAATGTGCGCATCGTCTCTGCCACGAACCAGCCGCTCAAAGACCTCGTCAAAGAGCGCACCTTCCGAGAAGACTTGTACTACCGCCTCAACACCATTTCCATTACACTGCCGCCGCTTCGGCTACGCCGCTCCGACATTCCACTGCTGGCCCACCATTTCCTCGACAAATACGCCGTTCGGAGCCGGAGTCATATTAAAGGGTTTACCCCCGACACCATCGAAGCGCTGCGGCAGTTCTCGTGGCCCGGCAATGTCCGTGAGTTGGAAAACACCATCGAGCGTGCTGTGGTGCTCTCACGGGGCGATCTGATCTCGAAGGACGATTTACGCCTGCCGGATCACCAGAGCGGCGAACCCTTTGAACCTGGTATGACGCTTAAAGACGCCGAACGCCGCCTCGTCATGCGCACCCTTGATGAATGCGACGGCAATATCTCGGAAACGGCGCGTGTGCTTGATGTGTCGCGGCGATGGCTGCATTATAAATTGAAGGAATGGGAGACCGGCGACGCATAGGAGACATTCAGCTTTTCGCCGAACTGGCGCAGGGCCCAACGACGGTGGTCTATAAGGGCTACCAGAAAGGGCAGGAACGGTTTGTGTTGCTCAAGATGCTGCGTCCTGTCGTGGGCTACAACGAAGAGGTGGCCCGCCGCTTTGAAGACGAAGCGCGCCTCATCGCCCAGATTGATCACCCTAACGTCGTCACCATCTACGCGCATGGGCGAGAGGATGAACACACCTACCTAGCCACCGAATTTGTGGATGGGGTCGATCTGCAAGGCCTGCTGGAAATGGGGCCGTTGCCACCACACCTGGCTGCGTATGTCCTTTTGGAGGCGGCACGCGGACTGCAAGCCGCCCACGCCAAGGGCATCCTCCACCGCGACCTCAAGCCGTCCAACATTCTTATTGCGCACAACGGTCATGTCAAGCTCACCGACTTTGGCATGGCTTCGCTCGCCGAAGACGAAGACATCGAGGTGCGCGGCACACCCGGCTATCTGGCCCCCGAGCAGGTACGTGGCGAGCCGCCCGTTCATGCCTCAGATCTGTTCGCGCTGGGGGCGACGTTCTATGAAATGCTGGCGGGCCGCCCCGCCTTTGCCGGCTCCGATACCAGTCAGTTACTGGATGCCGTGCTGCATCAAGATCCGCTGCCCCGCCTGGATCGCTACGCTGAGGTGCCCGTCGCGCTGCATCAGATTTGTGCACGCCTTCTTGCCAAAACGCCTGCCCGGCGCTATCCTGACACCACCGCGCTGATCGCCGACCTGGAAGCCGTTCAGGCCCATGCCCCGGCAGATGCCGCAATGCTGCAAGCCTATATGGCAGATCCGGAGACTTTCCGCCGTGAGGTTTTAGCTCCTGCCATACCTGAGGAGCCTGACTATTCCCCACCCCCCAAATCTCTCCGCCATCCGCTCTGGTATGGTATAGGTCTTCTAATGGCAGTGGTTCTTGCTGGATTTGCATGGATGGTGTGGAGTGATCCCGAAGACGCTACCACAACCGCTACACCGCTCCCAATTGAACCTTTACGTGAGGAATTTGCTGCTGAGGAATCATCCCCCCCAGCAGATTCAAGCAACCTGATCGTCGCTAAAGATGCCCCCCCTACCGAAACCTCAGCGAAAGACCCGGAAACCATCCCCGCCGATCAGCCCGAGGCCATACCGGAAGTCACGCTACCCGAACCAGACCCTACAGCCCGCCAACCCCGAGGGGCTATCGACACCCTGCGCCCTCCGACGCGGCAAGTGCCTCCCCCAGACAACAGGCCGGGCCACCTCAACATCGACGTGCGCCCATGGGCCGAAGTTTTCATCAATGGTGAAGCCGTAGGCAACACACCGCTCCAGCACGAACTAGCAGCCGGTAGCTATGCGGTCGAATTGAAAAACGAGGACTTTCCAACACACCGCACCGAGGTCACCCTGCGTCCCGGCGAAGTCCAGGCGATTAACGTTTCACTCTGGGACAAGGTGGGGCGCGTGCAACTGCGTGTGGGGCCATGGGCCGACATCTACGTGAATGACGTCTTCTGGGACACCGTCCCGCCACAGGAGAAACCCCTCATCGTCGTGCCGGGCACGCATCGTTTGCAACTACGGCACCGCGAGTTGGGGACCCTCGACACCACCTTTACGATCCAGGCAGGACAGGAACGATTGCTAGAATTCAACCTGACGACGCTCCTTGGAAGGTAATTGGAACACCGATTGCCATGATGCTATCCGTGCGATGTGAAACGGATACCGTAAAACGCAGGGTTTTCCTCAAAATCATCCTGGGTGACCTTGCGTTTCGCGATCTACGCTTCATGCCGCGCTTCCTCCTGCGCAAAACATGCACACTGCTGAGCATATTATTCCCATGAACTCCTTTCGGCTTATCCCTCTGTTGCTGCTCTCGCTGCTAGCGCTTCCGCTGGCAGCCCAGCCGTTGCAATGGGAAGAACGTGCGCCCATGATGACACCGCGCTTCGGCCTGACCGTAGCAGTGCTGGATGGGCACATCTATGTGCTCGGTGGCCAGGATGCCCTGGGCAATATCCTGGATACCACCACACGGTACAACCCCCGCACCAACCAGTGGTCGACCCTGCCCCCGATGAACAAACCCCGCGTCAATGCCGCAGCAGTGACATACAACGGGAAAGTGTATGTTATCGGTGGGCGGAGTAGCGACAATACTGTGCTCAACGATGTCGAGTTCTTCGACCCGGCCACGAATACGTGGCAACCGTTCCATCCCATCGCTGTGGAGCGACAAGGGCTAGCAGCCGTACTGCGCGACACCTCGCTCTTTGTAGCCGGTGGCTCGAACGCTGCCGATGAAATCCTGGACAGCATTGAAATCTATGACGACGGCACCAAGTCGTGGGTGGCTTTTGACGAGGAGATACGCATCACAGATGTAATCGAGGCCATCGGCTCCTCTTCCATCACCGTTGCAGGCATCATCTTCGCCGTCACCAGCGAGACTGAGATCAAAGACATCGATGGCAACGACATCATGCTCAACGACCTCAGCGTCGGCATGACCGTCGAGATCCGAGGCGAAAATGACGCCAGTGGCACGCTCACTGCCACCCGCATCGAAGTCGAGGACGACGGCAGCGAAGAGGTAAGGGTCACCGATGTGATCGAGGCCCTGGAATCGTCTAGCCTGACGGTGGCGGGGCTATTCTTCGAGGTCAATTCGGCAACGGAGATCGAAGATGCCGAGGGTCAGGACATCCCGTTTTCGTCGCTGGGGGTGGGGATGACGGTGGAGGCGCGGGGCGAGCGGGCGCTCAATGGCACGATCACCGCTACCCGCATCCGCGTCGAAGATGACGGAGCGGAAGATGTGGAGGTTACCGGATTCATTGAAGAACTGGGCGCATCCAGCCTAACCGTGGCGGGCACTACCTTTGAGGTGAATGCAGCCACAGAGATTGAAGACGAGAATAGCAATGCCATCCCCTTTGCCGACCTCGATATTGGTATGCAGGTCGAGGTGCGAGGGGAGCAACCACTAAACGGCCCCCTGGTTGCTACGCGCATCGAAATCGTGGACACGAACGAAGAAGTGCGCATTACTGATATAATCGAGGCCATCGGCTCCTCTTCCATCACCGTTGCAGGCATCATCTTCGCCGTCACCAGCGAGACTGAGATCAAAGACATCGATGGCAACGACATCATGCTCAACGACCTCAGCGTCGGCATGAC
>DATGCC010000078.1:0-25341 GCA_035312345.1 Rhodothermales bacterium | reverse complement strand
GTCGCGGCCTGCTTTGAGGATGGCGTTGTCGCCGAGGTGGGCACGGGCGGCGTGGGCTGTGGTGCCATGTGCTTCGAGGCGAAGAATCAACAGCCCTTTCTGCGCGATGCAGGGTTGCAAATCGGTGGGTTCGCCCACAAGCGCGGCGCTGAGAGGCGGCAAGTGTGGACGCAGATCTTCCAGGCCATTGTAACCGCCGCCGACTTCTTCGCAGGTTGTCAGCGCCACCATCACCTGTCCGTCGGGCGGCGTCCAACCTTCGGCGGCGAGTTCGAGTAGCGCGGTGGTCATCGTAGCACCGCTGGCTTTGGCATCTACGGTGCCGCGTCCGTAAAGCTGCCCGTCTATTTCCACCGGGTCGAAAGGGTCGTAGGGATGGTTGGCAGAAGGCGGTACCACATCAAGGTGCGAGTTGAGCAGCAGCCGATTGTCGCCCTCGCCGAGCCAGAAGTAGACATTGTTGTCGCGCCGCGCCACGGGTACGCCCGCCTTTTGGACATACGCCTCCACAAAATCGGCCACCGCTTTTTCCTCATGGCTCAGCGACGGAAAGCGCACGAGATCTTTGAGCAAGGTGATGGCAGGATGCTGGCTGGCAGCTTGAGAGGTCATGCGTGGAAGCGGGTTGTGAGACGAGAAGGGTGTAGAAATCAGGCATCCAAAACCTGTGTGGCCCGGCGACGGGTCATCAGGTCGCCGGGCGCGAGGATGAACACGTCAGGGATGCCAGCGGCGAGTGCTTCAAAGGCCACCTGAAGCTTGACGCGCATCCCGCCCTGGATCCAGCCATCGGTTTTGCCTGCCTCGAACGTGGCGCGTGAGCAGGCATCCAGCAATGAGTCTGCATTATCAGGGTCGCGCCGGACGCCGCCGGATTCGGTGACGAGCAAGAATTGGGAGGCGTTGAGCGCTTCGGCCAGCGTGCGGGCCACGGTGTCGGCATTCACGTTATAGATGGCTCCTTCGCTATCGATACCAAGAGGCGCAATGATGGGGAGGAAGCTGCTACCGAGAAGCGCGTCCAGCACATCCGTATTCGCATGATCGACATCGCCCACCCAGCCGAAATCTACGGTTTCGCCATCGACCTGCCACGGTGGGCGACGGGTAACGCGGAGCAAGCCGCCATCGGCTCCCGAAAGGCCCACCGCGCGTATCCCCTGTCGTATCGCCTGCCCGACGAGTTGCACGTTGATCGCACCGCGCACGGTCCACTGCATGATGTCGAGGTCGAGGTCACTGGTCACGCGGCGTCCGTGAACGATGCGGGGTTCGTGGCCCAGCCGCCGCGCCATAGCGGTGGCCTGTGGCCCGCCGCCGTGGACGATGACTACCGGAGCCGTTTCTTGCAACGCACGCACAGCGGGCCAGAAATCGTCCAGCGTCGTCGCCTCGGCTAGCAACGCGCCGCCTATTTTGATGACGATAGGGTTGGGCATATGGGTTGGAGGTTCCTGGTTCAGGGTTTCAGGTTGACGGCAAGAACATGGAACCTGAAACCCTGAACCCAAATCCTTAAAGTCCCCAGACGTACTCCAGAATGGCTTTTTGCGCATGGAGGCGGAACTCGGCCTGGAGCAGGTGAATGGCGTTGGGGCTGTCCAGCACGGCATCGTCTACGACAATGTTGCGGCGGACGGGCAGGCAATGCATGAAGGCGGCGTTATTGGTCTGTGCCATCAAGTCTTGGGTGACGCGCCAGTCTTGGTTTTGCTGTCGTAGTGCTGCCTCGCCCTCTGGGTCTTTGTAGACGAGCGGAGCGCCCCATGCTTTGGCGTAGATCACATCCGCACCCTCGAAAGCCCCCCGCTGATCGGCGCTTTCCTCAATGGTGGTGCCATGCTGCTCGGCATAGGTGTGGGCCTGTTCCATGACAGCCTCGTCCAGCGCATAGCCATCGGGCCGGGCGATGGTGACGTTCATGCCAAGGCGGGCGGCCGTGAGCAACGCCGAGTTGGGCACCGCCATCGGCAATGCACTGGGGTGGTAGGCCCAAGTCAGCACGAAACGTTTTTGGGCTACCTGTTCATCAAAATGTGTCATCAGCGTGCCCGCATCGCCAAGGGCCTGGCAGGGATGGTAGAATGCGGATTCAAGGTTGATGATAGGCACCGTGGAGGCGTTGATGATGCGGCGGAGCAGGCGCTCGGTCTGATCCTGCTCGTAGTCCGTCTGTGAAGCAAAGATGCGCACGCCGATGGCGTCGTAGTAGCGCGAGAGCACACCGATAGCCTCGCGGATGTGTTCGGCTTCCTTGCCGTCCATGGGGAGGCCGTAGTCCCAGGCAAAGCCCCAGGTGCCCTGCCCCGGCGTGATGGTTGTGACGTGTGCGCCCAGTTGTGCCCCGGCCAACTCCATCGACGTACGGGTGCGCAGCGATGAATTGAAAAACAGCAGCGCCAGGCTCCGGCTCGGCGCATGGGGTGTCCAGGTTTTGCCCTTGCGGTAGTGGCGGAGGGCCGCTTCTACTTGCGCTTCCCAAACGTAATCTTCGAGCAGGTGCCAGTCGAGCAGGTGGCGGGGCATAGGCGACGTACAGACGAGTGAGTGGAGAGATGAAAGTGAAGATAAGGAAATGGGCAATTGATTCGCGGCCGTCCACCATTCAAGCCGCTTGTTCTGAGGTAGCCTGCCGCAGGGCTTCAGCAAAGCAATTGCCAAACAGCATAATTTCGTCATCCGTTGTAGTGAGCGGTGGCATCAGGCGGATGACGTTTGGTTCACCGGAGCTACCTGCAAGCACACCAGCCTCACGCAGCGCCGTTAGCACGGGGGCAGCCGGACCGTCAAGTTCGAGCCCAATCAGGCAGCCTTTGCCCCGCACCGCTTGCACCTGCGCCCCAACAGCGTCCATGATTTGCTCAAAAATAACGGGTGCCCGCGCCATCAATTGTTCCTTCTGGATCATCTCCAGGGTAGCGGTAACGGCAGCCATCGCTAGCATGCCGCCGCCGAAGGTCGTGCCCTGGTCGCCATATTCGACACCGTCGGCGATGGCATCCGCCACCAGTACGGCACCGACGGGCACGCCTGAGCCGAGGCTCTTTGCCAGGGTGATGAGGTCAGGCGTCATGCCGAAGGATTCCGCAATCGAAAACGTACCTGTGCGTCCCACGCCTGTCTGCACCTCGTCGAAGATGAGCACGACGCCGTGCTCGTCGCAGAGGGTGCGCATCGCCTGGAAGTACGTATCCGGTGCCGTCGTGATGCCTGCCATGCTCTGGATCGGCTCGATGAGCACCGCCGCAATGTTGTCGTTCTGTTCAAAGACGGCTTTCAGTGCGTCGATATCGCCAAACGGGACGAAATGGGTTTCGGGCAAGACATCAGCATACGGCGCTCGGTATTTCTGCGTCCAGGTGGTAGCAAGACTGCCAAGGGTGCGTCCGTGGAAGTCGCCCTCCATCGCTACGATGCCGGACTTGCCGGTATGCTTGCGGGCCAGTTTGAGCGCTGTCTCATTGGCTTCAGTGCCCGAGTTGCAAAAAAAGACATGTCCCAGACCCTTGGGGGCCATCTCTGCCAGCCGCCGCGCTGCGTGTGCCCGCACCGGGCTGTAGGCAACGTTCGAATAGAAAATGAGGTTCGCCACCTGTTCTTGTACGGCTTTCACCACAGGCTGTGGACAATGGCCGAGCAAGGTCACACAATGCCCGCCGTAGAAATCGAGATACCGTTTGCCATCGGCGTCCCACACAAAGCGTCCCTCGCCCCGCACCAGCGCCAGGGGGAATTTTTTGTAGGTAGGGATCTGAAAGGTGTCTTCCAGCCGGATGATGTCTTGCGTTGTCATAGGATCAAGGTTGCCGTAGAGATGAACCGCCGGGTTGTCTCTAGCTATGGGTGTAATACGAGCTCTGAATGCAGAGCCAGCCCCGCCGTCTCAGGCAGGCCTAGCGCCAGGTTCATGTTTTGCACGGCCTGGCTCGCTGCACCCTTCAACAAATTATCCAGCGCGAAGCCGACGATAAGCTGGTCGCCTTCCACCACCCAGCCAATGTCACAAAACGGCGTGCCGACAGCGTAGCGCAACTCGGGCAGTTGATCGGGCCAGAGGCGGACGCAGGCTCCATCGGCATAGGCTTCCTCAAACCATGAACCGACATCCTGTGAAGTCACCCCTCCTGGTAGTGTGACGTGCGCCGTGCCCCAGATGCCCCGTGTCCACGGGCCGGAGACGGGCACGAAAGCTACGGTGGCAGCGTCGCCCAGGGTTTGCTGGATTTCGGGGAGGTGCTGGTGGGCGAGGATTTTGTACGCCCGTACGTTGCCGTCCCGCGTGGGGTAGTGCGTCGTAGATTTGGCCCGCGTGCCCGACCCCGACGCGCCGGTCAGCGCTGTCACCGAGGCATGCATGGCCGGGAGGTGCTGTGCCACAGGCCAGAGCGCCAGCCCGATACCCGAGGCGAAGCAGCCGGGGTTAGCGATCCACTTGGTGCCCACCGGATACGGCGCATTGACTTCTGCAAGGCCGTAAACAAAGTCGTCGAGCAGGTCAGGAGCGGGGTGGGTGTAGCCGAACCAGGTGTCGTAGAGTGATGCGTCGTGAAATCGCAGGTCCGCACTCAGATCCACGATGACGCCCGCGAAGCCATCGGCGAGCAGGTTTTGCACGGCTTCCACGCCTTTGCCATGCTCGGCAGCGATGAAGAGCGCGTCGAGGTTTGTGGGGTTCAGGTCGCCGGGGGCGGTAAACGAGAGGTCGATCTGGTTGCGCAACGTCGGATGGGCGTGCCAGACGGGTTGCCCGGCAAAGCTACGGCTCGTCACACCGTCGAGGCTGACAGCGGGATGGCCGAGCAGGAGGCGGATCAACTCGCCGCCCGCATACCCCGCGCCGTGCAGAACGGCTATGCGGTGGAGATGGGCATCGTGCATGATAGGAGGAGGAAGATTAATTGGGTGCAAAAGGCTAAACGTCTTCCGACGGAGCTTCATCCTTCGTACGGGCGTGGTGGGCAAGATAGGCATGAACGCCAGCGAGGCGCGAGAAGCCGCGTGCATCTTCGCCGCTCCAGAGCGCATTCTCTTCGCCGTAGGTTGCCACGCCGGTGTCAAACATCGAGAACGGACTGTTGCAACCGAGGACGCTGATGTGGCCCTTGAACAACCGCACCGTACCCGTGCCGGTGACGACTTTCTGCGATGAATCGATCATCGCTTCGATGTCGCGCATCACGGGATCAAAATATTGCGCTTCGTGCAGCAGCATCCCATAGAAGTCGGCCAGATGGTCTTTCTGATAGCGTTGCCACTTCGTCAAGACGATCTTTTCCAACTCGCGGTGGGCGGCAATCAGCATCAGCGGAGCCGGAGCCTCGAAGCCCACACGGCCTTTGATGCCGAGGATCGTGTCGCCTACATGGATGTCGCGCCCGACGCCGTGCTGCCCGCCGAGGTCGTTCAGCCGGTTGATGAGGGCTACGGGATCGAGGTGCTCGCCATCCAGCGCCGTGGGAATGCCTTTGTCAAACGTGACGGTCACATCCAATGGTTCGTCCGGGGCTTCCGTCGGGGCAACCGTATCCGGGTAGGCATCATCGGGTAGCGGGTTGGTTGTCGTGATCGTCTCACGTCCGCCAATCGTGGTGCCCCACAGGCCCTTGTTGATCGAATACGCCGTGCTTTTCGCCGGGACCTCAAAACCGCGCTCAACGAGAAACTGGGTGGACGCCTCGCGGCTGAGACCCAAGTCGCGGATGGGCGTCAGAATATCCAGGTCGTCGCCCAGCAACCGGAGGGCAATGTCGAAGCGGACCTGGTCGTTGCCTGCTCCCGTGGAGCCATGTGCGATGGCGCGGGCTCCCATCTCATGGGCGACTTCCACAATCTTGCGCGCCTGCACCACACGCTCTGGCCCGACGGACAGCGGATACACGCCGCCGCGCAAGACGTTGCCTTTGATGAGATAGCTCAGGTGATCGGTGAAGAGATCGGGGCGGCCTTCGACGGTGAGATGCTGCTCGGCACCGAGGGCCAGTGCTTTGGCTTCGAGCGCCTCGGCCTCCTCATCCGTCACCCCGCCCGTATTCACGGTTACGGTGATGATCGTTTCGCCGTAGGTTTCTTTGAGATAGGGGACACAGAACGAGGTGTCGAGGCCGCCGCTAAAGGCAAGAACGATGGACATGGTTGGGGTGTGGTGGTTGGGGGTGTGGGGGATAAACCCAAAAACAAAAAAAGCGCTGTTCCTGAGGGAATCAGCGCCATTCAATGAGCCATCTGGATGATCCAGGTCAGCAGCCGTCTGCCGGGGCTCCCATGCACGCCGATTGTGTCCGAGCACGAGCGCGTCGGACGCGTCGAGCACGTCGGCTGGGGCGGGCGATATGGCAGAAAGGCTGCGGCATAATGTGTTTAAGAATAACCCAACCCCACGAGCGCGTCAAGCGTTCCCTGCGTTGTGGAGCGTGCGGAACGAGATGAGGTCTTGAGCGATGGCCGCCAAAAGCCACGAGAACGAAAAATTCTCGCGGCTATGGACCAGATTGCACGTTGCGGCGTGGCATGTAGGCGAGCAGATGTTCACGCAAATTTGATAGCCTACCGTCGCTGTGATCGATTCTCAGATAGCTCATCCAGAACCGGGTGCTTTGCTAGGGCAGCGCATCGTAGAAGTGCCGGTGCAACGCATAGCAGGAGAAGAGGAAGCAGCGCCTACCGACCACCTCGCTGTAGAAGAGCCGCTGGAAATCCGCCTCGGCTACGACGAAAACGGCGAGCGCACGGTCCGGCCTATTTCGGTGACGATGCGGACGCCGGGGCACGACGTAGATCTTGCCCTTGGCTTTCTCTTCGCTGAAGGCATCATTCAGGGTTTTGACGACATAGACGCAGTACGCCACAGCGGCCCGACGGGCGGCAAAGCCCACAACCGCAACATCGTCACCATCACCTTGAAACGGGGTGTGGTCTTCGATGCGGCGCGGCTGGAACGGCACTTTTACACCACATCGAGCTGCGGCGTCTGCGGCAAAACGTCGCTTGAAGCCCTTGCGCTGGCCGGTTGTCCGGCGCTCCCTGCCGATGGTCCGGTGCTTGATGCTGCTATGATACACCGTCTGCCTGCCACCCTGCTGCAGACCCAAACCGTCTTCGAGCAGACAGGTGGGCTGCACGCCGCCGCGCTGTTCGACACGCGAGGCACGTTGCTCGCTACCCGCGAAGACATTGGTCGCCACAACGCGCTCGACAAACTCATCGGCGCGGCGGTGATGGATCGCCGCCTGCCGCTGCACGATGGCATGTTGCTCGTTAGCGGGCGGGCCAGCTTTGAACTTACACAGAAAGCACTGATGGCCGAAATCCCGGTGCTGGCTGCCGTCGGAGCGCCGTCGAGCCTGGCGGTGGAACTGGCGCAGGCGTACGGCATGACGCTGCTTGGTTTCGTCCGCGACGGACGCTTCAACATATACAGCGGTGCCCATCGCATAGAGCAAACGCGCCTCAAAGAACAACTAACAACTGAAAACTGACAACCTCCCCCAACCCATGAAACTCAGAATCCAGGGTAACAGCTTGCGGTTGCGGCTCACGCAGCCAGAAGTGGACACTTTTCGGGCAGATGGACGCATCGAAGAGCGCATTCGATTTGCGCCGGGCGTGCGGCTGGTGTATGCTATAGAAGCCTCCCCATCGGCCCAGCACCTCACGGTGCATTATGACCGTAACGAGATCACCGTCACCGTACCCGAGTCCACGATGCATGAATGGGCCGACACGGAGCAGGTAGGCATGGAAGGTGACCATACCATAGAAGGCGACGCCGTGCTTTCCTTGCTGATCGAAAAAGATTTTCAGTGCCTGCACCACGGCGAAGATGCCAAAGACCCGGACGCTTTTCCGCATCCGTTGGATGAAGAATAGAGAGGAGGGAGAGGGCCCTCACCAGTGCTCAACTTCAACGCCCGTAGGGACGGACCCGCGTGTCCGTCCACACAGAAAGAACCAGCCATCCAAAATCGAATCTCGTGCGTGATTCTAAAAACCATCCTGCTGTGCCGCCCCGCGAGGTAGCTGCGCAGCCGCCGGATAAGCTGGACCCTGCTGTCGTCAGCGATCGCAAAAACGTGGCGGCGGGGCCGCGTGCGGTACTATCGTCGGCGCGGCGATCCTTCGAGGAGATGGGGCTCTTCCGAAGCCTCAAGGTGCTCAACAAACTCAACCAGAAAAACGGCTTCGACTGCCCCGGCTGCGCGTGGCCTGACCCGGTGGACCGCTCTGCCGTCGCTGAGTATTGCGAGAACGGAGCCAAAGCCGTCGCGGAAGAGGCTACGAAGAAGCGCGTCACGCCCGAATTCTTCCGCACGTGGTCTGTCGAGGCGTTGTCCAAGAAATCCGATTACTGGCTCGGTAAACAGGGGCGGCTTACGGATCCGATGGTGCTGCGGCGCGGGGCTAGCCATTACGAGCCGATTGCGTGGGACGATGCGTTCCGCCTGATCGCCCGCGAACTCAACGCCCTCGACTCGCCGGACGAAGCCATCTTCTACACGTCGGGGCGGACGAGCAACGAGGCGGCCTTTTTGTACCAGTTGTTCTGCCGCTGCTATGGCACCAACAACATGCCCGACTGCTCCAACATGTGCCATGAATCCAGCGGTACGGGCCTCGGCGAAGTTATTGGCGTGGGTAAGGGCACCGTGACGATGGAAGACCTGGAACAGGCCGAGTTGATCTTCATTGCCGGGCAGAATCCGGGCACGAACCACCCGCGCATGCTGACAACGCTGCAAACGGCCAAGCGCAACGGCGCGCGCATCATCCATGTCAATCCGCTGCCGGAAACGGGGCTGCAACGGTTCAAGCATCCGCAGGAAGTGTTTGGCTGGCTGGGGCAGGGCACGCAACTCGCCGATCTGTTTCTGCAAGTGCGCATCAACGGCGATGTGGCGCTCTTCAAGGGCATCATGAAGGCGGTGCTGGAGGCCGAGGCGAAGCACCCCGGTCAGGTGCTCGCGCACGACTTCATCCGCGAGAAAACGGAAGGCGTGAAGGCGTTCGGCGAGGATCTGTTGCAAGAGTCGTGGGATGCGATCGTCGGGGAAAGCGGCATTTCGCAGGAGCAGATTCGGCAGGCCGCGCAATGGGTGATCGACTCGGAACGCATCATCGTGTGCTGGGCGATGGGGCTGACGCAGCACAAAAACGCCGTCGCTACGATCCAGACCGTTGTCAACTTGTTGTTGATGAAAGGAGCGTTTGGCAAGCTGGGGGCGGGAGCCTGCCCGGTGCGTGGACACTCCAACGTGCAGGGCGACCGGACGATGGGCGTCTGGGACAAACCGAGCACCGCGTTTCTGGATGCGCTCGCCGAAGAATTTCGGTTTCGGCCGCCGCGCCATCCCGGCTACGATACGGTTGAGGCCATCAAGGCCATGCACGAGGGGCGGGCGAAGGTGTTCTTTGCCATGGGCGGCAACTTCCTCTCGGCTACGCCCGACACAATGTATACCGCTGAGGCGCTGCAACGCTGCCGCCTTACCGTTCAGGTCTCCACCAAAATGAACCGGGCGCACCTCGTTACAGGCGAGCAGGCGCTGATCCTACCGTGCCTGGGCCGCACCGAGATCGATGTGCAGATGTCGGGCGAGCAATTTGTGAGCGTCGAGAACTCGATGGGCATCGTGCACAACTCGCAGGGCTTGCTGAAACCAGCGTCGGAGCATTTGTTGAGCGAGCCTGCGATCGTCGCCGGGCTGGCGAAAGCGACGCTCCAGGACAGCCCTGTCGATTGGGATTATCTCCTTGCCGACTACGACCGCATCCGCGATCACATCAGCCGCGTGGTGCCCGGCACCGAAGATTACAACCGCCGCGTGCGCAGGCCAGATGGTTTTTATTTGCCCAACCCCGTGCGTGACCATTGCACCTTCCCGACGGATACGGGCCGGGCGAAGTTCACCGTTCATCCTATCCCGCATCACACGTTGGCTGAAGGCGAGTTCATGATGATGACCATCCGCAGCCACGACCAGTACAACACCACCATCTACGGCCTCGACGACCGCTACCGGGGCATCAAAGGCGAGCGCCGCGTGGTAATGCTGAATCCAGACGACATGTTTGCTGCCAACCTGGAACAGGGCGATGTAGTTGATCTCATCAGCCATTACGAAGGGCAGGAGCGCCGGGCGCGTCGGTTCATCGTCGTGCCGTTCAGTCTGCCGAAGCGGTGCGCCGCCACCTATTTCCCTGAAGCCAACGTCCTCGTTCCCATCGACAGCACAGCAGACAAGAGCAACACGCCCACCTCCAAGTCCGTCATCATCACGCTTCAGCCCTCGTCGAACATGGCGGCCTTCGATTACGACCACACTGCCGAGGCGCAGGGCTAGGCTGAGTTGTGATGATCAAATGCTGGCTAAAACGCAATACCCATGGCAACCTTAGATGATGAATTGCGCCTGCGGCGCGACATTAGCTCACTTCGTTCGCGTCATTGGTCATTGGTGGAGCACAACGCTTCTAGTGACCAATGACGTGCCGAAGGCACCAATGACAGCGAGCGTAGCGAGCCTATGACTTTTTATCCTATGTCACCATCGAATTGCACGGGACTCATTCTCGCAGGCGGGCACAGCCATCGCTTCGGCGAGGATAAGGCGCGTTATGAAGTTGGTGGGCAGGCGATGATTGCACGGGTGGTAGACACGGTGGCTGCTGTGGCGCATCCTGTGCTCGTCAGCGTGGGAGAGCACAGTAATTCCTTTGCGGGTCTGCGTAACGTCGGCTACGTGGTGGATCACTACAAAGATGCCGGGCCGCTCGCCGGGCTGCATGCAGGGTTGCACAAGGCCCAGACGCCGTGGCTGCTTGCCATCGCCTGCGACATGCCGTTTCTTGCAGTTGAGGTATTACGGACATTGCTGGCGGCACGCACGCCAACGGCCGATGCTATTGTGGCGAGGACGCCAGATGGACGGCTGCATCCTTTATGTGCCTGCTACCACACTCGTACCTTATCCGTAGTAAGAGAGCAGATGGAAGGCGGAAACCGCGCCTTGCATGCTTTGCTCAATGGTTTGCCCCAGGTGCTTTTCGTGGATCTCCCGGCCACACCATTACGTAATGTGAATCGACCCGCCGACCTTCATGCTGAAACTAGGAATTGGGAGTTAGAAAATGGTTAATTTGAACAAAATCCAAATCCCATTTTCCAATTCCTACTTTCCTTTCCCAATAACCAACTCATGATCCACGAACTCCAGGTGCTTTCTGAAGGTGATATTCCTGCGCTGACGGGCGGCAGGCGTAAACCTGTCGCAGAGGTACCGCAGGATTTCGGGTTGGTCTATGATCCGGCCAACGCCGAGCCGATGCTCGCGGATGGTTTCGGGCGGCGGCATACCTATCTGCGCATTTCGCTCATTGAGCAATGCAACCTGCGGTGCCATTACTGCATGCCCGAAGACGGGCTGGAGTGGACACCCACCGAGCAGATCCTGACGCAGGACGAGATCATCCGGCTGGCGCGGTTGTTCGTGGCGGAAGGCGTCACCAAGATTCGGCTGACGGGCGGCGAGCCGCTCTTGCGCCCCGGCGTAGAAGACATCGCCGCAGCCATCGGTGCCATGGAAGGCGTGGAGACGCTGGCGATGACAACCAACGGGCTGCTGCTGCCCAAGAAGTTCGAACGGCTCCAGGCGGCGGGTGTCAATCTGCTCAACATCAGCCTCGACACCTTGCGGGCGGATCGCTTCGAGGGGGTCACACGGCGCAAGGGCTTCGACCTCGTCATGCGCGCCATCGACGAAGCCGTGGCACGGGGCTACGATCCTGTGAAGGTCAACTGCGTCGTCATGCGCGGCGTCAACGACGATGAACTGGTAGACTTTGTGGCGTGGACGAAGGCCGTGCCCATCGAAGTGCGGTTCATCGAGTTTATGCCGTTCGATGGCAACCGCTGGGATGACACCTACCTGCTGCCCTACCGTGAGATGCTCGACCGCATCGAAGCGCGTTTTCCGATTGAGCGCGTGCCGGATGGTCCCAATGGGACCTCCAAAACCTACCGGGTGCCCGGCCATCGCGGTGCTATCGGTTTCATCTCGTCCATGACCGAAAATTTCTGCGAGGGCTGCAACCGCCTCCGCATCACCGCCGACGGTAACCTCAAGGTGTGCCTTTTCGGGAGTGCTGAAGTTAGCCTCCGCGACGCTATGCGTGCCGGAGCCCCCGACGAAGAACTGCGCGTCGTTATTAGCGCTGCTGTGGGTCGCAAGCACGCTCGTCACGCCGGGATGTACAATCTTGCCCAGATGGAAAACCGCCCTATGATTACCATTGGCGGGTAGCGTCGTTATGATGAAGCGTGCCGATTTGTTAGAAGCTTTTGAGCGAGATCAGATGCGGCAAAATCAGGCCAGCTATCTGGAAAACCTGCGGCTGTTCGAGGCGCTGTATCGCGAGGCACAGACGCTCGGTGTGCTTCCTCTGGCTGATCCACTGGAAGGAATTGATGTAGACATTCGCCTTGCCCGAGCTCTCCATGTTCGAACAGCTACTGGCGAAGATTGCTGAACATTGAGGGCTCACTTTGGTCCCATGCGAATAGCTCCGTCGAGGCGGATGACTTCACCGTTGAGCATCGGGTTCTCGATGATCTGCCGAGCCAAGAGTGCATACTCCGATGGGCGGCCCAGGCGTGAAGGAAACGGCACCTGCGCACTGAGCGAAGCGCGAACCTCCTCGGTCATGCCCGCCATCATCGGCGTCTCGAAGATGCCAGGCGCAATGGTCATCACCCGAATGCCGTTGCGGGCCAGGTCGCGGGCGATGGGGAGCGTCATGCCCACCACGCCGCCTTTCGAGGCCGAATAGGCGGCCTGCCCCATCTGTCCATCGAAGGCAGCCACCGAGGCCGTGTTGATGATCACGCCGCGTTCGCCTTCGTCGTTTGGTTCGTTCTCCGCCATCATCGCTGCGGCGAGCCGAATGACGTTGAAGGTGCCAACGAGGTTGATCTGAATGACGCGGGCGAAGCTTTCCAGGTCGTGTGCACCGTGGCGGCCCAGCGTTTTACGCCCAAGCACGATGCCCGCACAGTTGATGGTTCCGTGCAGGCCGCCGAAGTGCTCGTGGGCGGTGTCGAGGGCGTGCTGAACGGCATCGGTGTCGGTCACATTCGTGGCGACGAAGGCGGCGCGGTCGCCGAGGTCGGTGGCATGGGCGTTGCCTCCCTCTTCATTGACATCAGCGAGAACAACGTTGGCTCCGGCGGCGACGAGCATCTGGGCCGTAGCGGCACCCAGGCCAGAGCCGCCGCCAGTAACGAGAAAAGTATGATCTTGAATCTGCATATTTGTGTGGGATAAGAGTCAGAAACGGAAACGTCTCTACTAACGGTGGGGGCCAAGGAGGGTTCTTCACATAAAGGATGTAAAACGGGAGAAATAGGCCGCCTGACTTATCTCCAGCGCCTTTCATCCGATACAAAGTACTGCCAGGTACATAAGCAGATAAAACGTATCCTTAGTATAAAGAGACAGTTAGTATGTCATCGAGAGATGTTGGGGGTATAAACGCAGTTCCCCGCAGTGAAAGAGCCAGCGGCATTACAGAAGATGGCTTTGATGGCCGTACCGACTTTTCGGCCCTCAACCTGCGGGATCGCGTGGTGATTATGCTGCTCTTCGACCAGATCGTGTGCGAAGAGCAGGTGGCAAACGTGTGGCCTTTATGGAAGCAGCAAAGTACTTCTGAGACAGAACTGCCTATCTGGCGGATGCTCACGCTGGTACCAGAAATAAACCGGGAACTCATTTTTGCTGAAGCCGCCCGGGTATATGGGATTGAGGAAGTCCACATCGAGCGGCGTGGTGCCTTGCCCATTATCGAGAGGGTATATCACCACTGCCCACGCCCGCTCTGGGATCAATTGGTGCGGCTGCGTACGGTGCCGGTAGCTGCTGGAACGCAGCAGCATAGCCAGCGCAGCCGTCTGATTTTTGCCACGCACGACCCCATGAATCCCGACCTACAGGAGCTGCTGCCTCAGCTAGGCATGGGAGGCTATGAGGTGCGCTACGCGCCCGAAGAGGATGTGGTGAACTTGCTGGCAGACGCCTTTCCGTGGAAATACAAAGCCCTGCGTGAGGCGTTCGAAACGGAGCGGGAGATGTTTGCGCAGGTCGCCGAAGAAGCACCTGTAGAGGCTGAAGAAGTGGAAGCGACTGCCCCCGAGCCCGAACCCGCCGCGGAGAAGAAAGCAGCATCCGAGTTCGACACGTCTTCGATAACGAGCTTTTTCGAGGATGTACTTGTGGAGGCGGTGCGGCGTGAAAGTGAAAGCGTTTGCATTACGCCCAATGGCAACGGACAGACAGAACTCTTCTTTCAGCAAGGAGCCGACCTGACGGAAGGCGTCGTGGTTGAGGGAATGGTGCCCACTATTATGATGGACACGATCAAACACACCATCATCAAGGACCAGAGAGACCATCCGGGAGAACCCCCGACGCAGGTCATTAAACGCTGGATCGAGGGGCAGCCCAGGCAGTTTCGCGTATCTGCCCTGCCACCAAGCGAGACCATCAACCTCGAATCGATCGTCGTGCGTGTCTTGAATTAAGGCAGGGTTAGGGGCGATGTTTTATTTCCAAAGCCCGCATCACGAACCTTTGTTTGGGCAACAGGCCCGGTCTCCACATGTGGGAAGCCGGGCCTGTTTGGTTACCACCATTCGTAGAGATAACCCGCCGGGTTGTCTCTACCGGGCGTTGATACCAGCATTTACAGGTTTTCCCGGATAAAATTCGTCGCCAGGGTGAACAGGTGGAGGCGCGTGGTGCCGCCGTAGATGCCGTGGTTGCGGCCGGGGTACATCATCAACTCAAACTGCTTGTTGGCGTCCTGCAACGCATTCGCCATCTGCACGGTGTTCTGGAAGTGGACGTTGTCGTCGAAGTCGCCGTGGATGATGAGTAGCTTCTGGTCTTCGTGCATCCGGTCGGCGTATTGCTGCGGCGCACCCATTGTGTAGCCTTCCTCGTTCTTCTGTGGCGTGCTCATGTAGCGCTCGGTGTAGATGGTGTCGTAGAGTCGCCAGTCAGTGACGGGTGCGACCGAGACGCCCAGCTTGAAGGTCTCCGGCCCGTCTTCGTAGAGCATCGACAGCAACGTCATGTAGCCGCCGTAGCTCCAGCCCCAGATGCCCACGCGGTCGGCGTCGATAAAATCCATGCTGCCGAGGTGCTGCGCGGCAGCGATCTGGTCTTTGGCCTCCAGGTCGCCGAGGCGTTTGTACGTGTCGCTCTTGAAGTCCTTGCCACGGCCCCCCGTCCCCCGGTTGTCCACGCTGGCGACGATGATGTCGAGGCTGTCGGCGAGGTAGGCGTGCCACAGGTAGCGCGAGCCGCCCCACGCGTCGCGCACCGTCTGTGAACCGGGGCCGCCGTAGACGTACATCAGCAGCGGGTATGCCTTGTTTGGATCGAAGTCGGCGGGCTTGATAAGGTAGGCGTTGAGCATCGTGCCATCGGCTCCCGGCACCTGCGTAAACTCTGGCGCGGGCGGATTGTAGGTCGCCAGCTTATCGATCAACTCCTGATTGTCTTCCAAGACGTTGATTTCTTCGCCTTGCGCGTTGTAGAGCGTGACGGTCGTCGGCGTGGTGGCGTTGGAGTATGAGTCGATGTAGTAGTTCAGGTCTCCCGACATGTTGATGCCGTGCGTACCGGGCTGGTCGCTGATTTTGACCGGCGACGCCATTGATTCCTCTTCACCACTGCCCTCCATGTCGATCTTGATGCTGTAGAGATGGCGCTCCAGGGGGCTTTCGATAGCCGCCGTGAAGTAGGCTGTGCCGGTTGCCTCGTCGATCCCTTCGAAGCCGGTCACATCCCACGGGCCGGAGGTGATGGGCGTGACGAGCGTGCCGTCGTTGTTGTAAAGGTAGAGGTGGTTATAGCCGCTCGTCTCGCTCTGCCACACGAAATGTTCACCGTCGTCGAGGAACGTCAGTTTGTCGTTTTCCACATCAATCCAGGTGTCTTCCTGCTCGTTCAGCACGGTCTCGACGGTATTGTCACCCGCATCGGCGTAGAGGAAGTCGAGGTCGTTCTGGTCGCGGTTGAGGCGGAACATCCAGACTTTCGATTCGCCGTCGATCTCCGGTGTCCAGCCCATGCGGGCGATGTACTCGTGCTCATCGCCGCCCGACTCCCAGGTGTCGGTGTCCACAAAGCTGATGGCTTTCGTAGCCATGTCGATGACGCCGACCTGCACCTCGCTGTTGGTCTCACCGGCTTTGGGATAGCGGAAGCGCTCGTAGGTGGGGTAGAGTTCGCGCAGGTCGGTCATGGCAAAGTCGCGCGTGTTCGTCTCGTCGAGCTTGAAGAAGGCGATTTTGCTGCCGTCGGGACTCCACGACCAGCCGTCGCGCAGGCCGAATTCTTCCTCATAGACCCAGTCGAACGTGCCGTTGATGATGCCACCCTCCGAGCCGTCATCGGTGAGTTGGGTTTCCTCCATCGTGTCGAGATCGACGACGAAGAGGTTGCGGTCGCGCACGAAGGCTACGGCGTCGGCTTGTGGGTTGAACTTGGCGAACATCTGGAAGCCTTTGTCGCGGTCGGCGATGGGCGTCAGCGTGTGCTCGGTGGTGTCGTAGACGTAGTAAAAGCCTTTTGTATTCTGCCGCCAGACCCGCTCGGAGTCGGTGTAGAGCAGCACCTTGCTGCCATCCTTGCTGTAGGCGTAGCCTTCGATCTGGATCAGCTTGCCCACATCGCGGGCGTCCAGCTTCGTTCCGTCGATGAGGCGGGTGCGCTCGTCGGTTTCGAGGTTGTAGCTGATGAGGTTGGATGCGCCCGTGTCGCGGTCCTGCTCGATATACCAGACGACGGGACCTTCATCGGCCCAGCGCCCGCCCCGGAAGGAATCGCCAGAGAAGGTGTTGGAGGCATGGATGTCTTCGAGCGTGAGGGTCGGGCGGTCGGCTTGCTGCGCCGAGGTGGGAGCCACCGACAGGATCAGCAAGACGACATAAATGCTTAGAAGGCGAAGCGGGGTCGTTCGAGTCATGGTGAGTATAGATAAGATGGTGGTGACATGGTAAAAAAACGACATCGACGGATGGTACGGCAGAACCGCTGGTTCGTTCGCTGCTAAAATAATACCCGCTGGAGATGGTAGCGACAGTTGATCCCTGAATTCCTACCATTCGCCCCAATAATTCTTTGATAATGACGAAAGGCGTAACTATCGAAAAGTGCTCTCGTACTTCTTATCCACACCCGTTCTTTTGAAAATAGCTACTCTTGGGAGGGAGGATCTGCTATGTTGAAACGCATCACAACAGGAGCCGCGCTCTTCGCGCTGTGCTTCATGCTGGTAGCCGGTGCCAATGCCGCGCCGTCTATCGACAAAGACAAAACGCAACTCGAAAAGAAAGCCCTGGCCGAACTCACGGCTGCCGAAGCCGAGGCTCGCACCGCTGCACGCTGGGAGGCGTTCAACACCAACCTCGTTGCTGCCTTGCAGTCCGACATGGATGGCGTCAAGTCGGCGGCAATGCAGATGGTTATTCGCTACGGCGATCAGGTGAATGTGGACAAAGCGCTTTTCGATGTGGTTCGTATCTATCGGGACCACGACAACGACAACATGCGGCGCATGGCAGTCGTTGCGCTTGGAGCCATGAACCATCCGTGGGGCCTGGATTTTCTGGAGCGTTCCCAACGCTTTGAGAAGTCGCCTAAGGTGCAGCAGACGCTGTACGCCGTGGTAGCCCAGCATCGCGGCGGTGGAAAGGTGCGCTTCTAAGCGAGTCCAGTTCCATCCGAAAGCCCGTGCCTCATGCCGAGGTGCGGGCTTTCCTATTTTAGGCCAATGCCAATCTTCGGCGACGCAATGCTCGAACAATCGGGCGCGTTTGGCGTTAAGAGATGGCTGTTTTTGTGCCACATCCCTCAACCGCTTCTCGTACGTACGCACCGATTCTGCATGCCTGATCCTGTCCTTGATGCCCTGCTCCACCACGAGCGTTTTCTGATTACCACCCACGTGCGGCCCGACGGCGATGCTATTGGCTCGCAACTGGCGCTCGGCATGGTGTTGCGCAAAATGGGCAAAGAGGTCACCATGATCAACAGCGATCCAGTTCCAGACAATCTGGTGTGGCTGTCCGGTATAGAGGAGGTGCAGACCTTCGACAAGAGCCTGGCGCAACTGAAGCAGATTGACAACGCCGAGGTGATCGTGGTAGTAGACACCAACGGCCTCGAACGCATCGGCAAGATGGCGAGGCCCGTGAAAGGAAGCAACGCACTCAAGCTGCTCATCGACCACCACACCGAGCCGGAGACGTGGTTCGACCACACCTACGCCCGTGATACCGCCTCGTCTACCGGCGAGTTAATCTACGAACTGATTGCCGCGCACGATGCGGATCTGATCGACGAAGACATCGCTACGGCGCTCTACGCGGCCATTCTCACCGATACGGGATCGTTTCGCTATAGCAGCGTCACGCCCGCCGTTCACCATATCGTGGCGGATCTGATGGAGCGAGGGAATCTGGAACCGGAAACGCTGTACTCCGCGCTCTACGAGACGAAATCGCCAGAAGGATTGCGCCTGCTGGGCAAGGTGCTCGACACGCTGACGCTCAAGTACAATGGGGCTCTTGGCTACGTCGTCGTCTCGACGCGCATGTTGCAGGAGACGGGTGCGTCGAGCGAGGAGACGGAAGGGTTTGTCAGCTACGTGATGTCGCTTGGCACCGTTCGTGTGGCGCTGATTTTTACCGAGACGGCCAAGGGCACGAAGGTCAGCTTCCGCTCGAAAGGCGATCTGCATGTCAATGGCTGGGCGCGAGCCTTCGGCGGCGGCGGGCATCGCAATGCGTCGGGGGCGTTTGTCAAGAAACCGCTTGGCGAAGTCGTTCAGACAGTCGTTGATGCAGCTCCGAAGTACGTTGATCTGGAAGAGTCCGAATCGGGAAACAATGGCATCCTCTCGCCTGAAGATGCGGAGCTGTTGTCTAAAATGATGCAAGAGCGGAAATAGGGTTGCTGCGGATCAGGTATCACTGTTCGGCTTTCAGTCAATAAGCTGACCACTCAACCCCTTTCCCACTAACCAATAAACGAATATGAAAGTCTCTGTCACCACCATTCCTTTGTCCGACCTTGATGTCGATTTGCTGCTGATGCCCGTTGCGCAGGAGGCTGTCGGGTCGGAGGTTGCGGCCCTGACCCAAACACTTGGCGACGCGGCCCAACAGGCCGGGGATGATTTTAAAGGCGAGCCGGACGATGTCGTCCTGTTCTATCCGAACGGAGCCCGCGCCAAACGCGCTGCCCTGATTGGCCTTGGCGAAGCCGCCCAGGTTAACGCAGAGCAAATTCGAAAAGCCGGGGCCAAAGGTGCTGAACTCGCCACGCTGCGCAAAGCCACTACCGTCGCCTTGCGGACACCCAATACATCCCTCGATGCGGAAACCGTGGCGCAGGCGTTTGTGGAAGGTTTTATGCTGGCGACGTACCGTTTCCTGCGCTACAAAACCGAGGAGGCCGACACCTACACCGGGCCGGAGCGCCTTGTGGTGCACGCCAGCGAAGACGACAAGGCAGGTCGGCGCGGAGCCGAGCGAGGCCGCGTCATTGCCGAGGCGACCATCACGGCCCGCGACCTCGTCAACACCTCGCCCAACGACAAGACGCCGACGCTGTTTGCCCGCACGGTTGAGAAAATTGGAAAAAAGCACAACTTCGAGGTGTCGGTGTGGGACAAGGCGCTGATCGAAGAGGAGCGGATGGGCGGGTTGTTGGCAGTAAACCTGGGCAGCACCGAGCCGCCAGTCTTTATGGAACTGATGTGGCAGCCGGAGAACGCCGTCAATGAAAAACCTGTCGTGCTCGTCGGCAAGGGCGTTGTCTTCGACACGGGTGGCCTCTCGCTCAAGCCGACGAAAGACTCGATGGATCACATGAAGGCCGACATGGCCGGGGCCGCAGCAGTCGTCGGGGCCTTCGAGGCGCTGGCGCGGCTGGAAGTGCCGCTCTACGTCGTCGGGCTGATTCCGGCTACCGACAACCGACCTGGCGAGAACGCCTACGTGCCGGGCGACGTGATCCGCATGCACTCGGGCAAAACCGTCGAAGTGCTCAACACCGACGCCGAAGGCCGCATGATCCTGGCCGATGCGCTGTCGTATGCGAAAACCTACCGGCCTGAACTGGTCATCGACCTTGCCACGCTGACGGGGGCGCAGGTCGTGGCGCTCGGCTCGTCGGTGGCAGCGGTGCTTACCAACGGGCGCGGACACGCCAACGAACAGGTTGCTGCCCTCGAAGCGGCGGGCACCCGTAGCGGTGAACTCATCCACGCCATGCCGATGTTCGAGCATTATGGCAAGCAACTCGAAAGCGATGTGGCGGACATCAAAAACATCGGTGGGCGCGAGGCGGGCACCATCACCGCCGCCAAGTTCCTGGAGCATTTCGTCGATTATCCCTGGATCCACCTCGACATCGCCGGGCCTGCATTCATTGGCGACAACAAGCCCTATCGCCCCAAAGGCGGCACCGGTTTCGGTGTACGCCTCCTCACCGACTTCCTCCGCGACTACGCCAGCCCGAAGAAGAAGCGGTAGTGGGCCAAGTAACAGCACTATTCTAGGTACAAGCAGCCATGCAAGCCCACCTGCCACGAAATCGTTAGGCCACTTTGCTACCGATTTGCCACCACATCAACTGGGCATAGCTGTCTATTTTCCGTAGTTTGGGTAGCCTCGTTACCGCTGGCCTTCTGGAGAAAAGACGATGAGAAAAACGATCCTGTCGTGCACGGGTATCTTGCTTTTTGGTGGATTGATGCAAAACGCAACCGGCCAGACTCCGGCCACCTTGCAAGAAGCGTACGGGGACGCCTTCTTGATAGGAAGCGCTGTCAACGAAGCCATTGTGTCGGGAGCGGATGCCGCGTCGCGGGACATCGTACTTCGGCAGTTTAATACCATCACGCCGGAGAATGTCATGAAGGCCGGGCCGATCAATCCAGAGCCCGGGGTCTATCATTTCGCACCGGCTGACGCGCTGGTCGCGTTCGGTGAAGCCCACGACCTGTTCATCGTAGGCCACACGCTGGTCTGGCACAACCAGATCCCTGCCTGGTTTTTTCAGGACGACAAGGGCAACCCGAATACGCCTGTCGCGCAGGTGGAGCGGCTGCGACGTCATATCGAAACCGTGGCGGGACGGTATGCAGGCCGCATCCATGCCTGGGACGTCGTCAACGAGGTTATCGACAACGATGGCTCCTACCGTCCAACGACCTGGGTGAACAGCATCGGGAGCGGCGACGAGCTCGTAAAACGGGCCTTCCAGTTTGCCAGCGAATATGCTCCCGACGCTGAACTGTACTACAACGATTTTAACGCATGGCGACCCGCCAAAAGAGACGGCATCATGCGGCTCGTTCGGATGCTTCAGGCGGAAGGCATTCGCATTGACGGCGTCGGCATACAGGGGCACTGGGGCCTTAACTATCCCAAGATGGAATACATCGAGGCGGCCATCGATTCCTTCGCTACGCTGGGCGTAAAGGTGATGATTACCGAGTTGGATGTTGACGTCTTACCCTTGACGAAAGAAGGCCAGATCATAGGCAGCGTGATGAGTGATCCACAGTTTCAACTAGAGGAGTTCAAGGCCTTCCTGGATCCGTACGCCGAGGGACTTCCTGCTGCTGTCCAGCAAGCCCTGGCTGATCGCTATGCTGAACTATTCAGCCTCTTCTACCGCAAGCGCGACAAAATCGACCGGGTGACGTTGTGGGGCGTACACGACGGCATGTCGTGGAAGAACGGCTATCCGGTGCCAGGTAGAACAAACTATCCCCTGCTGTTCGATAGAGACCGCCAGCCCAAACCTGCCCTGGAGGCCGTATTGCGTGTGCCGCACGGGACCAGGTAGCCACCGTTAACGCTTCGATGATGATTCCTTAACACGCCCGGCACGCTCGCGCCCCGCACCTCGCGGATGCCGATCTCTTTATTCCTCCGTCACCGACAGCTTTGCCAGCCCAGAAAAAGACACCGTCTCCAGCTACACGGCATAGCATGCAGGGCACGCGTGTTCCCCGGCTCAGTTTACCGCCGTCAGCGTGACGCGGAACTCTGTGCGGCCAGGCTCGGACGTCACATCAATGAGACCGTCGTTCTGCTGGACCAGACGCCGGACGATATCGAGTCCCAGCCCGGTCCCCTCTCCGACGGGCTTCGTGGTGAAGAACGGGTCGAAAATCTGGCTCCTGATGTCCTCTGGAATCCCAGAGCCTTCATCGATCACGCGTACGACGACCGACGACCCCTCTGTACGGGCCGTCACCACGACTCGACCTCCGTCGCGGACCGCGTCGAGCGCATTGTCGATCAGGTTCGCCCAGACCTGATTCAGCTCGGCTCCAAAGCCGTGGACATGCGCCAGATCTTCTGGTGCATCCATCGACAGCGAGGCCGACTTTGCACGTGCCTTGGCCGCCATCACGGCCAGCGTGTCACGGAGGCCCTTCGAGACGTCAACCGGCTCCGGCATCGTGGCGTGGTCCATATACGTAAAGCCCTTTACGGCGCTCACCAGCTCGTGCACCCGCGAGGCCGCCCGCTCGATGTCTTGCGCCAGGCTGCGGACCGTGCAGCCGGCGGCGACCCAGCGCAGCGCGGTTCGAAGCGTGTCTGCGCTGAGCGCATCCGCCAGTTGATCCAGCAGATCGAGCGTGACCGCCGTATCGGCCAGCGGCGTGGCGAGCGCGTCGTCCACGTCGTGGTCCTCCAGCCACGTTGCGAACGCCTCTTCGCGATCCGCGTGCTCCATCGGCGAGAGCACGCCCGTCGGAGGGGAAGCGAGACACACGGCGCGCACCTGTTCGATCACCGCCATATCGCCTGGATCGAGTCGAGCCGCGCCGAGCGTTCGAGATGCCTCGTCCGCTTCGGCCAGGGCCTCGGTAACGAGACGCGCGCTGCTCGCCGCGGCCGAGGCGGGGTTGTTTAGCTCGTGCGCCAGCCCCGCGGCGAGCTTTCCGAGGGACGCCATTTTCTCCACCTGCAGATCGCTCGACTTGAACGTGCGTGCCCGGTCGATCATCACATGCACGAGTACGGCCGGCAGATGCGGGCATTCCACTGGCATCACGTCCAGGTAGTCTCGGGGGACCTTGAAGACCTCCGTCGGCTCCTCCACGACCGTCGTGCCCATGACGATCCCCAGACGCGAGTAAGGAAGCTGACCGGTCACGTCGCCGCCGCACCACTCGATAACCTTGCGGCGCGCGCCGCCCGTATCCCTGAAATGTGCCATGCGTCCCTTCAGGATGATGTAGAGGCCGTCGACCAGTTCGCCTGGACGCACAATGTGCTTCCCCATCTCGTAGCGCTCAAGCGTGCCGTGCGCGACCAGCCACTCGAGCTCCTGCCGTGGTATATCCCCTATCGTCCGGTGCTCTTCGAGCCGAGCGAGGAAGTCGGCGTCCTGAGACGCCGTCGGAGCCTGAAAGGGCGATTCATTCATCGCATCACACCGTCTGGAGGTCTGGTGGATCATGCTCACCGTGGCCGAGCCCTCGCCCACGGCCGCCGCGACGCGCTTGCCGGAGCCGTTGCGGGCGTCGCCAGCATGCATGCGAGCTGCACTTGTACAATACGCACCTGATGGGCTATCGTCAACTGGACTCGCCCCTATATCTTTCCAGCAGAACTTTTAGCAATGGAGTAACCCTGCGCCACCGAACGGGTTGGGCGGATTAGCAAGGCGTAGCGCGTGATGAATGAATGATACCTGCCGTGCTGACTGAAAGGTTACACGGACTGGGACTTGGTTTTTTGTGGTTTGTACTTTGGAATGAGGATTTATTTTGAGCGGGGAAGCTCAAAAGCAAAGACCCAAGCACGAAGCACTACTCATACCGCAGCGCTTTCACCGGGTCGGCGAGGGCGGCGCGGATGGCGTGGTAGCTGATGGTCAGCAGGGCGATGCCGAGGGCGGCGAGGGTGGCCCACAGGAAGGCACCTACGCCCAGGTCGATGCGGTAGGCGAAATCCTCCAGCCAGCGGGTCATGCCGAAGTAGGCCAGCGGCCAGGCCAGCACCGCCGCCATCGCCACGAGCACGACGAACTCGCGGGCCACCAACTGCACCACACCTGGCACGCTCGCGCCGAGGACTTTGCGGATGCCAATCTCTTTCGTCCGCCGCGTCACCGACAGCGTCGCCAGCCCAAAGAGGCCGAGGCACGCGATGAGGATGGCGAGGATCGCGGAGTAGGTCACGATGCTGCTCCAGCGCTGCTCCGTCTCGTACTGCGTGGCGAGGTCTTCGTCCAGGAAGGAGTAGTTGAACGGCTTGCCTGGTATCGCCTCGGCCCAGGTCTGCTCCACCAGATCGACCGTTTCGGTGAGGTTGCCCGGCTTCACCTTGAGCAGAATCGCGCCCATGTAGTTGTAGTAGTCCGGGTGCATGTTCATCACTGCTGGTTGCACCTCTTCACGCAACGAGCGGAAGTTGAAATCCTTGACCACGCCGATGATCGTGGGCGATTCCTCGTAGATAAAGTCAAGCCAGCCGGTAAGCTGCGTGCCGACGGGATTCTCAAGTTCGAACTCGCGGACGAGCGCTTCGTTGACGAGCACGCTGTGCGTGGAGTCGGTGGTAAACTCGCGGGAGAAGTTACGGCCTGCGACGATCTCCATGTCCATCAGGTCGACATAGTTGAAATCGACGCCGAAGTTGTAGGCACTGCGGGTGATGCCGTTGGCGTCCGTCCAGGTGTTGCGGTCGCTGCCACGGGTGAACGAGTAGCCGGAGCGGGCGATGCTTTCGACTTGGTTGTAGGGCAGCAGCCGGTCTCGGAAGCGCTCCAGCACGAGCGGTGCGTCGGCGCGGCTCACCTGGTTCGTGTTGACGACCAGCACCAATTCGTCCTCGTAGCCGAGGTCCTTGTTGAGCATGTAGTGCAGTTGCTGCGACATCACAATGGTGCCTACGATCAGTGCAATTGAGATCGTGTATTGCAGCACCACGAGGCCGCGCGTCAGCCGGTTTTTGCCGCCTGCCTGGAGGTTGCCTTTGAGCACCGCTGCGGGCTGGAAGCGCGAGAGCAACGCCGCCGGATAGCCGCCTGCCACAAAGCCCACGACGAACAGCAGACCGAGCGCCGCCAGCACGAGTTCATAACTGTGGAATGTAGCGAGTGAGAGTGCCTTGCCTGTCAGGTTGTTGAAGAACGGCAGCGCCAATAGCGCCAGCACCACGCCCAGGAGCAGCGACACCGCCGTCAGCATCAGCGCCTCGCCCCAGAACTGTTTCATCAACTGAGGACGTTGTGCCCCCAGCACCTT
>DATGCC010000077.1:0-5244 GCA_035312345.1 Rhodothermales bacterium | reverse complement strand
GATGCTGGGACGTCCAGCGTTGGCGATGAAGAGCCTCCACATGTAAACCACACATAGCACAACCCGTTTTAATGAAGACCTTAAAGAAAACACTCAATCAGCAATTAGTAAGGCAGAGGCACCTGTAGAGAGCACTTCTAGAGCATACGTGTTAGCAACTCCTGGAAACATGCGCCGGAGCAACTTACCTAAAATCGTACCGTGAATATGAAACTGGTCTATTCTAAAACCAGATGCGACAGCCATCTTTTTAAACATTTTGTATGTGATGTAATTGAGATCTTTGTATCGTCGCAAATCACGCAATGTTTTAGGATCATCAGACAATCCAGGATACAGTTGCAGCATCTCAGGATGTCTTCTGCTGAGATGCTGCATCGCACTGATAATTGTGGAATCTGAATAGAAAAAGTTTACCCATGGAAGTTTTAATCCATGTTTCAAATGAGGTCCATATTTGCTATGGATCGAAGAAAACAGAGGTACAATAAGCACTCCATTATGACGCAGTACACGGCGACTCTCCTTCAAAACTTGCTCCGGCTCCATAACATGCTCGAACAAATTATCTGCAACAATAACATCAAAAGATTCATCTGCAAACTCAAGCTCGGTGGCATTCATTACACAGAACTCTATATTAGTAAGTTTGCTACCACGCTGGAGTTCGAAGTGCTGCAAGAGTTCTTCAGCAAAACGCAAATTCTCTACATTGATATCGATTCCGGTTACATGCCGGGCCCCAATACTAGCCAAGTAACAAGTAATGCCGCCATGCCCGCATCCTATTTCTAATACATCTTTCCCCCACAGACTCGGAATGTAGAGAAAAGGACTTATCCCCGATCGGACCTTTCGCATGTATTGATCTAAAGCATAGGCCTGAGCATACTCGACGGAGCCTGGTTCTGCCCCAAATCTTTCCTTCTGATCCTTTTTGGGATTTGGCCACCACTCGGACACAGTAGCAAGGATACGACCATTTATAGCTGAAAATGACATAACGCGATTCAATTGAGTATTTTCGTATTAAGTCACTTAGTTTGCGTCTTCGATGTTCAACTGTCCACAGCTTTAAGCAAGAGAATGTAAAAAGGGAAATCGTGTCCATAAGGCAACTACGCGTGCTCGCTCAGTCTTAGAACGAAGCAATAATGCGATAATGATGACCGGATAGATCAAGGAGACACCTAACGCATAAGCTAGCCGCTGGCTAAAATTTTGTTCTTGGACTATGACTGCTCCCAGCGTTGCTGCCACTGCGAGTCCCAGAAAAACAATTATCAATCCAAAGTCATACTCAATACGGAAGCGTCGTTGCGAGATATGATATATAACGATTGCCATCACAAGCCACCCGGCTGCTGTTGCGGCGGCAGCGCCTATGGCCCCTAGCTGGGGCACGGCCAGCAGTGAGAACACGACGACTACAACCAGTCCTGCGAGCGACACAAGTGGGAGTGGGCGGGTGTCATCGGTCAGTTCGATACCAGTGCCCAGCATAAAGTAAAGTCCTTGTGCTACCGGCACCAGGGCTAGCACAGGCACATAGGTTGCCGCCTTGTGAAATTCCGGTGCTGTCATCAAGCGTGCTACTTCCGGTGCCCAGGCTGCCACCCCAACGAGCAAATAGGATATTGCGGCGCTGTAGTATGTTACCGCCGAGCGAAAAAAGTCCTGCGAGCGGTCGTCTTGTGCATGCACCTCAAATTTGTAAGGTACCCACGCCTTTTGCAATGAACCAACAACAAAGGCCAGCGGGAGGGTAAAACGAAGCGCAATGTTGTACAAACCTGCTTCCTCTAGGTTGAGCATCTCAGCGACTACGTATTGCCCAAAATAGGCTAGTCCTACGGCCTGTATATGATGCGGCACAAAGGGCAACCCGTAGGCCACCATGCTTTTCCATGTGCCTCGGTCGAAGATGGGTCGAAACGCCTGATGGGTCAACCAGAAAGCTACCGCATTGAAAACCATTGCTGAAACCAGCAGGGCCACCACGAATCCCAGAACGCCCTCCTCTCGGACAACCACCAGCCATATAGTCATCGCCACCGTCACAATAAGCCGTGCTATATTGAGCAAGGCGATCGTACGCACACGCCGCTCGGCCCGTAGTGCAACCATTGGCACTTCCCCGATCGTTGCTAGTGCGGCGGTCAGCAAAGAAAGCTGCACGAGGTGCACGTAGCCTCTTTGACCTAGTAGCACATGGGTAAGCGGCCCAGCTGCCAACAGACCTACCCCGCATAACACGAACGCTGAACCAAGTACACTCAGCAGACCTGTACTCAAAACCCGACGTAGTTCTACGTTGTCTTCGACTAAACTGAAGCGTCGGAAGATCGCGTTCGTTATACCCAGGCGAGCCAATGGCGCAAAGACCGTAGTTAAAATTGCCAGCATAGCAATGATGCCATAGTCTTCGGTCCCCAGATACTGCGTGTAGAGCGGTAGCAGTAAAAATCCGACAACTCGCTCGATAAGCGACGACGCTCCGTAAAACGCCGAGTCGGAAAGCAACTCTCGCAACCGTCTCAGCATAGAGCATCTCGCGTACAGCGTACCATGTCAATTCTGCACCATTTCGGGATTTAACCCTGTCCTACCTTCCTGAATAGCACTCGCTGATACGATGGATTGCCTTTGGGGGTAGCTTGATGCCGCAGCAACCCTCCTGTCAGCCAGTCCATCAGGTTGCTGGCATGATACAGACGTGGCTTGTACAAGCTCATACGATGGTAAAATCGGTCAGGCCAAAACTTGAAGGTTACAATGTCATGGAGAGCGATATCTAAACCGCCATAGTATTCATGATGCACTAGTGCAAAACCGCATTGGCTTGCCAAGCCCAGCAACGATTCCCGTGTAAAGAGGCTGACGTGCGCAAAACTGCTCACATGCATATGTTGCTCCTTTAGATACTCAAAGCTGGCAGAATCAATGTTCGGCGTAGCGATGTAAAGATATCCATTCGGACTTAAAAGCTGCCCGGCCTCTCTGAGTAATTCTCTGGGAGCACGGATATGCTCAATGAGTTGCAGCATAGTTATGAGGTCATACTGCTTGCGCCCTTCCAGATCGCCTAGACGCCCTCCATGCACAATCAACCCTTGGCATCTTGCTACTGCGGCAGACGTCTCATTAAGTTCTACGCCTTCCACCTCAAAGGCCTGACGTGCCGTAAGCATAAAAGCCCCTGTCGCGCATCCTACATCAAGCATCCTGAGACGCCTATTTTTTTCAGGCAACATACGCAGGATAGCATCAAAATCATCGTGATTGCCGGGCTTTACCTGAACCTGATCTACTTCACTGCCTTCTGTCCAATGATATGAATACGCGGAATCATTGTAGAGACGCGCCAACGTCGACTCTGTCGGAACAGGATCCATATAAATGGTGCCGTCTCGTTCACAAATCGCAAACGAAAAGCCGACCTTGTTCTCAAATCGTTCAATTACGTCCCTGCTAGCACAAACTGGACAGCAATTCTTCTCGAAGTGATCTGCGCCTTCAGCCACCTCGCGCAACACGGCTCTTTCGCTAGCTTCTCGTTGTCGGTGATATTCTTTTTTATGATGCAGGAAATCAGCTCCCCCACCTCGGAGTACGTAGTAGCTCGAACGAAAACCTGTATAGGCACCAACAATCCAGGATTTTTGCTTCAAGCTTTCTTTGATTGAGGCCATGAATCTACATGTACCCGTTCTTCACGCGTTCGTTGTAGAGGACCCCATTAAAAACTCAGCAAAGAGAAGATCAAGCGGATCGTCTATGTTGACAGAGCGACTGCGTGGCATTTGGTAAGGCCGTACATCCGGGCCAATGAGCGTACCGGCCTCCTTAATAAGGGCTCGCCGGCATGCGTATATCGCCCCATTCCGATGATAGACTGGCGGCAAATCCTGTCGTAGACGCCCCTCTGGCTCAGACTCATAGGGCACGAGTTGTCCCTGTTCCTCCCGATACATCCGAGACGGATGACAATCTTCAACGCGATACACACTAATAATAGAATCAGCGCTCGTATCCTTCAGCTTTTGCACTGCCGTATCAATGTCGGCGGCGGTACGCAACGGCGTAGTAGGTTGGAGCAGCACAACCATGTCGTACGGCCCATCCTCGGCCTCTACATGAACCAGTACATCCTCAATCACTGGAATCATCGGCGTGTCGTCCGCAGCCAGATTGGGTGGTCGCTCCAGTACAGGTGCACCGAAGCTGGTAGCCACGGAAGCGATCTCGTCATCGTCGGTAGAAACAAGAAAACGCGTGAGGCAGATACTCGTTCGTGCTGCCTCAATGGTGTAGGCAATAAGTGGCTTTCCCCCAACCATACGGATATTCTTGCGGGGTACTCCCTTTGAGCCACCCCGCGCGGGTATAATGCCAAGAACACGAATGTTCATCTTAGTCCTATCAACGGATAGGCTTGCTGTCGTGCTTGTTGGTCGTTGAGATAAACCTCAAGCATTCCATATTCGAAGTTATGCCACATGGTACGAACGGCATCAGCATTAAAATCACGGCGGCGATAGACTTTGCCTTGCGACAGATCCTGTTTTTGCGGGGTGAGTTTGCCCGCCAGAAATTGATCAATGACCTGGGGCAATTTATGCAAAGCCGCCTTAATGGTCTTAGTCCCGAGGTCATGCGCTCGATCCCCTATTGCAGCATCGGGTCGCACCTGAGACAGAATAGGTCCTGCGTCGACTTTGGCTACAGCCAGATGCAATGTGGCCCCCACGCATTCCGGCTCGCCATTCACGAGAGGCCAAAAGTTGGTTCCAGATCCGCGATAGTAAGGCGAAAGTCCCAAATGCAGATTGATCATCCGCCCATCATAAAGATCGAGTAGCGGCGGCTTGATGATGGAAGTACCATAGAGGACAATGACATCTGGGGCCAGGGTCTGTACCCATTCGAATATCTCTGGGCTGTTGGCACCACCGTGCTCAGTCCTACACACCTCGGTATTCGGCCATTCAACCTCGTCGCCGAGCAGCAGCCGCTCCACTACATGACGCTCGGCAAAGTGCCTGTCGATAACGGCAGCATCCTCAGTGGGTAATGCTGCTTTGTTCTTTACAATAATGGCCTTCTCTTCGGCCAAGACGCCTACCAACCAGCCCGTCTCGGCAAGAGAGCAGGCCGCATAGCTATGCCGACGCTGATCACCGGTTAATAACAACACGCGATGCTCAGGCAAAGCTTCCCCCTATCCTTGCAGTAAGGTACCAT
>DATGCC010000076.1:0-14432 GCA_035312345.1 Rhodothermales bacterium | reverse complement strand
CGGAAAAAGAAAAACCCATCTTTGGCAACCAGACTGGTACGGAATCGAAAAGAAGCGCTGTGGCCGTGTGGTCACAGCGTACCCCTCCCTGGACCCACGAGGAGGAGGTGGGAAGTTCCGTCCAAAATAGGGGCTGCGTCGCCGAAATACAACGCACCAATTAAGACAAGCGTGTCAAGAAGACGACCGATCTAGAACTGGTTGAATATCGGTCGGTCGGCCTGTTCTAGATCGTCCATGGTTGGCGTGCTGGGCAGAGCGGATTGCTGCTGGGGCTCATGCTCATGGTCTGGCTCGTCTTCGAGGAAGCTGACGTTGATCGCATGGGGGCCTTTGGGGCCATCATGGAGTTGATATTCGATCACCTGACCGGTACGCAGGGTTTTGAAACGCTTCTCCGTCTCGATCTGCGAGTAATGCACGAAAATGTCCTGGCCGCCTTGAGGGTTGACGATAAAGCCGTAGCCTTTCTTCGCGTCGAACCACTTCACGACACTACGCTGGGTAATCATAGGATGCCTCCTGCCTACTTACTTGGGGTGAATGCTGCTGCTCGTTCTGGCAGAGAACGCATGCAAAGGGTGAATGAATCTATACAATTTTCCAGGCACTGGGCCGCCGGATTATTGTTTAAGGAAGGGCTTACCTCTTTGATAATGCCTCATTTAACACCTAATATAGAGCCAACCTGACAATCTGTCAACCTTAAATTTGCCCCCAAATAAATAATAAATCTGTTTCGACAGATCAGGAAGCCATGTCCTTGCCAGCAACACAACGGAAAAATACACTATGGACTTACACAAATCAAGGGCCGTCCTGTGGCAATTCTTTTGGTGAAGGCCCGAACGTAGCGTCTTGTATAATCTCCGCGAACTCACGGCGTATTAGGGGATAGCGACGGAGCTTGGGGAGTAGCCATGCGGAGGAGCGGCTCTGTGACCCATGCGGTCCGTCAAAAGTGTGACCGATGTACCTGGTTTCTATTTATCGCTTATCACCCTCGAAACTCATGCTCAAGCCTAAAATCGTGCTGCTTGTTATTGTTTTACTCTGGAACAGTTTGACGTAGAAGGCTGGCAGAATTTCCTTGCCAAGACGGGGCTTTCCTTTGATCGCGCTACCGTGGAGCATGGAACAGCATCTATTTATCTCAGCGGCGAACTTTCCGGTCTTGCCGGTGTGTGCGACAATCCGTGCGCCAGCATCCAGATCGAAGAAACCACCTTACAATTCCCTACCGTGGACAACGTCGTCTTTTATCTCAGCGGTGAGGAAACCGACCTGACACCGGGTGAGCGTGGAGCGTCGTAGTCACCAGAATCATCTACGTCCGTTTGTTAACAGCCAAAAACACTCCTGGGCTGCACATATTCCTTTCAATCCCCCCGGTACCTCTTTGCTTGCTATGAGGGTTAAATCATAGCTATCGCCATAGTGTTGATTTATTTCCTTGCTGCTGATTGAAAAGGGAGGACCATCCATCAGATTTTGATCATACTCGTAGGTGACCAGCAACTGTAGCGCTTTATTTGTGATTTCCATGAGGTGCGTTGTATATCGATCACGCATTTCTACAGGCAAAGCCACCAGCGCCGCTCTGTCATAAATGGCATCGACCGGGCCAAGCATCTTTGGGGAGAGATGAAATATGTCGCCGACAAATAGGTCGATGTTTTCTGTGCTGTAGTGATTGAGGTCGCCAAGGTCAGATACTTCTGGTGTCATTTCAAGCCCGGCAAACAATTGCTCAATTGCCATTTTGCTCAGTTCAGCACCGGCAACGCGGTAGCCCTTCTCAAGTAGCCAGGCGATATCACGTGTTTTACCACAGAGCGGCAAGAACATCCGGCTGCCCGGCTCTACATGCAATTCTTCAAAGTGGTGAACCAGTAATGGGTTCGCCTTATGTCGGTGAAAAGCGATCTCATTGCTCTTCCATTTTTGAAGCCAGAAACTGGCCCTCATATGCACTCCCAATTTAGAGATACCTGACTGCTTACGCTGCTGATGAATGCGCGGCGACAGACTCTTGCCGGACATCAGCGTTGTGAAGAAGGTGGAAGCGGATGCCATCGGCGAGGGCCTGCCAACTTGCTTCGAGGATGTTCGCCGAGACGCCTACGGTGTGCCAGCTTTCTTCGGCGTCGCGGTGTTCATTGAGCACGCGGACGACGGCGGCGGTGGCGTCTTCGGGGTTGAGCACGCGCACCTTGTAATCGGCGAGGCGCACGGTTTCGAGGCTCGGGTAGAACCGGCACAACGCTCGGTGCAATGCCTTCGAGAGCGCATCCACGGGCCCGATGCCTTCGGCGGCGGCCAGTTCCCGGTGATCCTGCACCTGCACCACGATGGTCGCCTCCGAGCAATCGACGCCCGCGCCGTCTTTCTCGCTCCGCACCCGCAGTCGCTCCAGCGTGAAGAAGTTCGTTTGCTCGCCCTGGATGGTCCGCAGCAGCAACTCGAACGAGGCTTCTGCGCCCTGGAATTCGTAGCCCAGGTGCTCCAGTTCCTTGATCCGCTCCACGGCGCGGCGGGCCTGGTCTTTGCCGTCTAGCGTGATACCAAACTCTTCGGCTTTGTAGCGCATGTTGCTCTGCCCGGAGAGGTCGGACACCAGCACGCGCCGTCGGTTGCCAATGGCTTCGGGGGGAAGATGCTCGTACGCACGCGGGTCTTTCATCACAGCGGAAACATGGATGCCACCCTTGTGCGCAAAGGCGCTGCGTCCCACATACGGTGCTCGGTCTACCGGATCGAGGTTCGCCACCTCGTTGACGAACTGCGCCAGATCCGTCAGCGACGCCAGTTGCTCCGGTGCGAGGCAGTCGTAGCCCATTTTGAGTTGCAGCCCGGCGATGACTGCACACAGGTCCGCGTTGCCCGTCCGCTCGCCGATGCCGTTGATGGTGCCCTGCACATGACGTGCCCCGGCATCCACCGCCATCAGCGTATTTGCTACGGCACAGCCGCCATCGTTGTGCGCGTGGATGCCGATGGTCTGGTCGAACTGGTTGCAGATATCAGTCACGATGGTGCGGATCTCGTGCGGCAGCGTCCCGCCATTGGTATCGCAGAGAACCAGCACATCCGCGCTCGCGTCGGCAGCAGCCCGCAGGGTTTGCAGGGCGTACTCACGGTTGTCTTTATAGCCGTCGAAGAAATGCTCGGCATCGTAGATGACGCGCTTGCCGTGACTTTTGAGATACGCGACGGAGGATGCAATCAGGTCGAGGTTTTCTTCGAGCGTGACGCCGAGTGCGACTTCCGCGTGCAGCGTCCAGCTTTTGCCGAAGATCGACACCGTCGGCGTTTCTGCTTCGATCAGGCAGCGCAAGTTGGGATCTTCGTCCGGCGCATTTCCTGACCGCCGCGTCGAGCCAAACGCGCAGACCTGTGTGTGCGTCCAGGCTTCCTCTTTCGCAGCCTCGAAAAACGCGTAATCTTTCGGATTCGAGCCGGGCCATCCGCCTTCAATCACGTCAACCCCGAACGCATCCAGGCGGCGCGCAATGCGCAGCTTGTCCTGTACCGTGAGGGTGACGTGCTCGCCCTGCGTGCCATCGCGCAAGGTCGTGTCGAAGAGTTCTATGCGGGTAGCCATAGCTAATGTTGAAGAAGATGATTAAACGATTCGACTAGTTGTGTTGCGTGTTTCGTATTGCGTGTTTTGACTTGATAGAAGTGGTTCAGCCGAGCACCCTCACGCAACACGCATCACGTCCCTATCAACCCGGCCTGCCGGGCGTACTCAAAGACGTTGCCTGCCTTGAGGATTTCCGCCACGTCGCCCAGCGGATCCAGCAAAAAGGACTCGCCGGTCGTGTGGTTGGTGAGTTGACCCAGCGTCGTGTCGATTTCCAGTTCATCGCCCGTGCGGATGCGGTCGATGAGCCGCTGGCGCGATTCGAAAGGCACGACGAAGCCACCATCAACCGAGTTGCGATAGAAGATGCGAGCGTAGCTCTCGGCCACGACTGCTTCCACGCCCGCTTCGGCCAGCGCAAAGGGCGCGTGCTCGCGGGAAGAACCGCATCCAAAGTTGCTTCCGCCAATGATGATGGTGTACTTGCTCTCGAAGGCATCCGGCTCGGTGAAGGGCTGGCCGCCTTTCGGCAAGCCCTGTCCGTCTACGGGCACACCGCTGAGGGCAAAGCGCCCGTACATCTTGCGCTCCTCTGGCTTCTTGAGGCTATACACCAGATGCTCGGCAGGGATGATCTGGTCGGTGTCGATGGCATCTCCCACGACGTAGGCGAGACCGGTTATTTTTTCTTTCATCGTTTCTGGTCAATCAAAAGTTTGGCTCAGGTAGCGGGGTTGGCGTTTTTGTATGGGTGTTTGGGCGTGTGGGGGTTTGTGAGGTTCTTTCCCCCACACGCCCAAACACCCATCCTTCCACACTCAGACAAGCACTTCACGCGGGTCGGTGATGGTACCTGTGAGTGCTGAGGCTGCGACAGTAAGCGGCGAGGCGAGGTAGACCGACGCCTGCTTCGAGCCCATGCGACCGGGGAAGTTGCGGTTGGTAGTCGAGATGACCACTTCGGTGTTGTGCGTGCGTCCGAAGGTGTCCGGCGGGCCGCCGAGGCAGGCCGCGCAACTCGATTGGCCCAGCTTGCAACCGGCGCTTTCGAAGATGTCGTAGAGCGAGTCGCCGTCCACATACGTGGTGTGCAGCGCTTTACCGACTTCGGTGGTAGCAGGCACGATGAATGTGTCAATGACCACTTCCTGGCCTTTGATGACGCGGGCTGCGGCCTCAAAATCTTCGAGCTTGCCGCCCGTGCAGCTTCCGATGTAAGCCCGGTCGAGCCGCGTTCCGGCGACTTCGCTGACGGTGGCTTTGTTATCGGGCCGGTGTGGCTTCGCAACGACGGGCTCCATCGTCGAGACGTCGTAGACGCGCTCGGTGTGGTAGCGGGCGTCCGGGTCGCTGTAGACCGTCTTGAACGGCGCGTCGGTGCGGGCGCGGACGTAGTCGAGGGTCTGCTCGTCCGGCGCGATGATGCCGTTTTTGCCGCCCGCCTCAATCGCCATGTTGGTCAGCGTCATGCGCTCCTGCATCGACAGATCGTAGACGGCTTGGCCATCGAACTCCATCGCCCGGTACGTTGCGCCATCGCAACCGATGTCGCCGATGACGGCAAGGATCAGATCCTTTGCCATCAGATAGGGCGGGAGCGTGCCTTCGAAGACGAAGCGCATCGTCTCCGGCACCTTCACCCAGATTTTGCCGGTGCCCATGATGAGCGCCGCGTCGGTGTTGCCGACGCCCGTCGAGAAGAGGCCAAACGCGCCCGAGGTGCAGGTGTGGCTGTCCGTGCCGATGAGCGTGGAGCCGGGCCGGTTGAAGCCTTCTTCGGCCAGCGCTACATGGCATACGCCTTTATAGCGCTCCGTGCCGACATCGTAGAAATGCGGCAGATCCTGCTCTGCTGCAAAATCCCGCAGCAGTTGCACATTGCGGTTGGCGTGGTGGTTGGCTGTGAAGATGTAATGGTCGGGCATGACGACCAGCTTGTCGCGGTCCCATACCTTCGCGTTCTCCCCAAACTCGCGCTTGAAGATGTCGATGGTTGGTGGACCGCACACGTCGTGCGTCATCAGCACATCCACGTCGATCCAGATGTTCTCGCCCGGTGCTACGCGGTCGCGGTTGGCATGGCGCGCGAGGATTTTTTCGGTAATCGTCATTTTTCTGGGAAAGGGTGAAAGGGAAAAAGGGTGAGAGGGAGAGGAAAGAGTAGTAGGAGCAATTCCCCTTTCACTCTTTCCCCCCTCTCCCTTTCCTAAGCGATCCCGCCTTGGAACGACTGCATGATGCCATCGCCCACGAAGGACACGTTGTGCTCGTCGGCGCGGAAGGCTTCGAGTTGGTTGAGTGCTTCGAGGTAGGCTTCAGCGGAGGCTTCGAGCACATCGGTGTGGCGCGAGACGCCGCGGAAGAACGTGCCGTCAGCCCCGACCAGCACCGTCACCTCGCCCACCGCGTCGGCTCCTTCGGTGACGGAGCGGATGTTGTAGCTAACGAGATCGTGATGGCTACCGATGGCGTGGTCGATGGCGCGGTAGATGGCATCGACCGGACCGTCGCCGCTGGCCGTTTCGCGGTTGGTGACGCCGGTGTCGTAGTGATAAATCATCACTTCGGCGCGGGGTGGCTTGCCGGTGCCTGTGACAACGTGCATCTCGTCGAGGCGGAAGTGGGGGGTACGCATGGGGGTTTCCTGGGTGTTGATGAGGTAATAGAGGTCTTCGTCGTAGATCTCCTTTTTGTGATCTGCCAGCTTGACGAATCGTTGATAAACATCGTCTTTTTCGCTTTCATCTATAGAGATGCCCAGCTTTTCGAGACGGCTGAACAGACCATGACGGCCCGAGTGGCGGCCCAGCCGGATGCTCTCGTGACCCTGTCCAACTTCTTCAGCGCGCATGATTTCGTAGGTCTCTCGGCTTTTAAGAACACCGTGCTGATGGATCCCGGCTTCGTGCGCAAACGCGTTTCGGCCTACAATCGCTTTGTTCGGTGGCACGGCAAAACCCGTCGCGATGGAAACAGCGTTACTGGCTTCGCTGAGCAGCTTTGTCTCGATCTGTGTATCGACATCGAAGCGATCTGCTCGCACCTTGAGTGCCATCACCACCTCTTCGAGCGATGCGTTGCCTGCCCGTTCGCCGATGCCGTTGATGGTACATTCGATCTGCCGCGCGCCTTCGAGCACCGCAGCGAGCGAGTTGGCAACAGCCAGCCCGAGGTCATCGTGGCAGTGCGTGGAGAGAATCACGTTCTCCGGCAGGTTGCATGTCTCGAAGATGGTGCGGAACAGTGCGGCGTACTCATGCGGCACGCAGTAGCCCGTCGTGTCGGGAATGTTGATGGTCGTTGCGCCAGCCGCCACGGCAATGTTAACAACTTCGCAGAGGAACGCCGGATCGGTGCGCCCGGCGTCTTCGGCGCTGAACTCAACGTTGTCGGTGAACGTCCTCGCGTAGCGCACGGCTTCTTCGGTCATGCGCAAGATGCTCTGCCGTTTCTCGGCAAGCGTGCCACCGAAGCGCGGATGGTCAAACTTGGCGCTGATGTGGATGTCGCTAGTGGCGATGAAGGTGTGGATACGGGTATTTTTGCCCGAAGCCAGCGCTTCGCCCGCTGCCTTTACATCAGCCTCAATGGCGCGGGCCAGGGCACAGATGGTGGGGCCTTCGACTTCTTCAGCGATGCGCTGCACCGCTTCAAACTGGGCCGGTGAGGAGATCGGAAAACCGGCTTCGATCACGTCCACGCGAAGGCGGGCTAGCAAGTGTGCCAGATTTGCCTTCTCAGCCATAGTCATCGCTGCGCCGGGAGCCTGCTCGCCGTCGCGCAAGGTGGTATCGAATATGATAATGGAGTTGCTCATGGGGTTATGCAAAGAGGTAGGTCAGCAGGGTTGCGGCATGTGCAGCGGCGCGTCCGACCCGGATTGAGCCGAACGCTTGCTAAGTCGCTGTCCTTTCTTACCTAAACGGTAGCTATTCATCATGCCGATATGGTTTGGGGAGTCGTGATGCTGGTGATGACGGCATCGCCGAAATCGCTGGTGGAAGCTTGCTGCTTGCCGTCACGCCACAGATCCGCCGTGCGCAAACCTGCTGCCAGTGCATCGTCCACGCCGTGCCGAACGGCTGTTGCTGCATCTGTCTCGTCGAGTTCGTCGAGCAACATCGCAGCGCTGAGGATAGCGGCTATCGGATTGGCTTTGCCCTGCCCGGCGATGTCGGGCGCACTGCCATGCACCGGCTCGAACAAGCCCACCGGCCCGCCGACGCTTGCCGATGGCAACACGCCCAGCGATCCCGGCAACGTCGCGGCCAGATCGGAGAGAATGTCGCCGAACAGATTGCCCGTCACGACGACATCGAATTGGCGTGGATCGCGCACCAGTTGCATGGCGGCGTTGTCCACGTACAGATGCGTCAGGTCGATCTCGGGAAATTCGGCGGCATGGACTTCGGTGACCACTTCGCGCCACAGCCGCGATACATTCAGCACATTGGCTTTGTCTACCGAGGTGACCCGGCCCGACCGCTTCGCTGCCCACTGGAACGCGACGCGTGCAATGCGCCGGATTTCGCCTTCGGCATAGACCATCGTGTTGCGCCCGACGCGCTGGCCGTCTTCTTTGGCTATACCACGCGGCTCACCGAAGTAAATGCCCCCCGTCAACTCGCGCACGATCAGCACATCCGTGCCTGCCACCCGCTCCGTCCGCAACGGTGATGCATCCGCTAATGAATCAGAAACAGCCACCGGGCGCAGGTTAGCGAACACGCCCAATCCTTTGCGTAATCGAAGTAAGCCGCTTTCGGGCCGCTGGCTGCCGGTAAAATGATCCCACTTCGGTCCACCAACGGCACCCATCAGCACGGCATCAGCGGCATGGCAGGCGTCGAGGGTAGCATCGGGCAACGGATCGCCGCTGGCGTCCAGTGCAGTTCCACCGACGGGATGCTCGGCAAAGGTCAACTGGAAATCGTGAACATCCGCTGCTGCTTCGAGCACGCGCACGGCTTCGTCAAGGACTTCTGGCCCGATGCCGTCGCCAGGCAACAGAACTATGTGATACGCTTTTGAAGACAAGGTTTTCAGGTTGACAGGTTTATCAGGTTGCAGGGTGGGGTGCAAGGGAAATGGAGATAGCTTCTCTCTTTCCTTTACGCTGTCACAGGCGAGCGGGCGGTGTCGGAAGCTTTCTTCGGCATCAGCCAACTCATCATCTTGCGCAGCTTTTTGCCGACGGTTTCGATAGGATGGTTATGCGAGGCAGAGCGCAGTTCCTCGAAGTTCGGCGTGCCTGCTTCGCACTCGGCGATCCACTCTTGGGCAAATGCACCCGACTGGATCTCGCCCAGAATCTTCTTCATCTCGTCCTTGATGCCATCGCCGATGACGCGCGGGCCACGGGTGTAACCACCGTACTCGGCGGTATCGCTGACGGAGTAGTTCATGTAGGCCAGGCCGCCCTCGTAGTAGAGATCAACGATCAGCTTCAACTCGTGCAGCACCTCGAAATAGGCCAACTCAGCCGGATAACCAGCCTCAACCAGTGTCTCGAATCCGGCTTTGATGAGTGCCTCGGAGCCGCCGCAGAGCACGGCCTGCTCGCCGAAGAGATCGGTTTCCGTCTCGTCTTTGAAGGTCGTTTCGATGACGCCCGCTTTCATGCCGCCGATGGCGTCGGCGTAACTGAGCGCGAGGGCAAGGGCGTTGCCGCTGGCGTCCTGCGCGATGGCGACAAGGCACGGCACGCCGGTGCCCTGCTCGTACGTCCGCCGCACCAGATGCCCCGGTGACTTCGGCGCAACCATGAACACATCGACACCGTCAGGCGGCGTGATCTGATCGTAATGCACATTAAAGCCATGCCCGAAGCCAAGGGCTTTACCCGGCGTGATGTGCTCGGCGATCTCGGTTTCATAGACGCGCTTCTGGTGCTGGTCCGGCACGAGAATCATCACCACATCGCCCCAGTCCGCGGCGTCCGATACGCTCATCACCTGCAAGCCACGCTCGCTGGCTTTTTCTGCCGACGGCGATCCTTCGCGCAGTCCGACAGCTACCTCAACGCCGCTTTCGTGCAGGTTGAGCGCATGGGCGTGCCCCTGGCTTCCGTAGCCGATGATGGCGACTTTCTTGCTGCGAATGATAGCCGGATCGGCTTCGTAGTGGATGTTCATGTTTAGACGTTGGAAAAGGGTTATTGGAAAGTGGTAAACAGAGATGGGGATCAGGAAAGCCCTGTCCCCATCTTCTTTTTCTATGCTCTAGTTTCGGCAGCCCGCCGCATCGCGACGCGTCCACTCCGGGCGACTTCTGCGATGCCGTGGGGATGCATCATGTTGACGAAGGCATCGATTTTGTCGGTGGGGCCGGTGAGTTCGAAGGTCATGGTCTTGGGCGTGATGTCCACCACTTTGCCACGAAAGATGGTGTTGACATCCATGATTTCGGCGCGGTTTTCAGGCTTGTAGTTGACCTTCAAAAGGCACAGTTCACGCTCGACAAAATGGGAACCGGTCACGTCGTCCACCTCCAGGGTGTCAATCAATCGGTTGAGTTGCCGCAGCACCTGGGCGATGATGCGGTCGTTGCCGGTGGTGACGATGTTCATGCGCGAGACATGCGGATCGTCGGTCTCGCCGACGGTAACGCTTTCCAGGTTGAAGCCCCGCGCCGAGAACATATTCACCACGCGAATCAGTGCGCCGATGGTGTTTTCGACGAGCACCGTGATGGTATGGCGATGTACCTGTTCGGCATCGCCCGGCTCGACAGGTTGCCCGGCGGCTTTGCGGCGGATGATCTGCTGGGGGGTAAAGGTATCGGTAGGCATGGTTTACTGAGTTTGGGGTGTGGGTGGCTGGGGGTTTGGGGGAACGGAAAAACGACCATCCTCTCAGACTCCCATCCGCTCATACAAACGAGTTGGGCGTGAGGCGTTTGGTGATCATCTCTCCCGTAGCGGCACCGGCGGGCACCATAGGGAAGACCATTTCTTCCTTCACCACACGGAATTCCATCAGCACCGGACGGTCGTTGACCTGCCACGCCTGCTCAATCACGTCGTCTACCTCGTCCGGCGAAGTAGCGCGGAGGCCAACGCAGTGGTGCGCTTCGGCGAGCTTGACGAAGTCGGGGTTGGTGGCGGTGAGATCGGTGTGGCTGAAGCGGTTTTCGTGGAAGAGCTCTTGCCACTGCCGCACCATGCCGAGGAAGGTGTTGTTGAGCACCACGATTTTGAGCGGCAGTTTGTGCGCTGCTGCCACACTCAATTCCTGCGCATTCATCACGAAGCCGCCGTCGCCGTTTATGGAGATCACGGGCACATCGCGTCCCTGATAGCGCAACCCAAAGGCGGCACCCATGGCCGCAGGCATCGAGAAGCCCATTGTGCCCAGGCCGCCGGAGGTGATGTGCGAGCGCTGCTCTACGTAGCTGAAATACTGCGCCGCCCACATCTGATTCTGACCGACATCCGTGACGACCACGGCGTGGCCCTGCGTTTTCTCGCGCAGGCGTTGCAGAATGAACTGCGGGCGCAGCTTGCCATCCTGCTCGTAGGTCATGGGGCATTCCTTGCGCCACCCGTCGATTTGCTCAAGCCAGGCCGTTGTGTCTTTCGGCTCCAGCAACGGTTGGAGTTGCTCCAGCACCGTTTTCACGTCGCCCACGATAGCGCAATCGGCATAGACATTCTTGGAGATGCAGGACTGGTCGATGTCGATGTGGATGACTTTGGCATGGGGGGCCCATGATTCCAGCTTACCCGTCACCCGGTCATCGAAGCGGGCACCGACGGCGATAAGCAGGTCGCAGTTTTGGACAGCCTGATTGGCCCACCAGGTGCCGTGCATCCCCAGCATCTGCACCGACAGCGGATCATCTTCAGGAAACGCGCCAAGGCCGTGCAGTGTGGTCGTCACGGGGATGTTGGTGTGGCGCGCTATTTCGGTGAGCAATTCGCCACCGCCCGAGCTGACCGTGCCGCCACCCACATAAAACAATGGTCGCTTGGAGGCTGCAATCATCCGGGCCGCCCGCTCTACTTTGTCCGTCCGGCCTTCCTTCGTCACGCTGTAGCCCCGCAGTTCAATCTCATCCGGCATCTCGAACGGCGCTTCAGCCAGCAGCACATCCTTGGGAAGATCAACCACAACAGGGCCGGGCCGTCCGGTGCTAGCAATGTGATACGCCTGCCGGACCGTCTTTGCCAGATCCTTGACGTCGCGCACAAGGAAGCTGTGCTTGGTAATTGACCGCGTTACGCCGATGGTGTCGCATTCTTGAAACGCATCGTTGCCGATGAGGTGTGTGGGCACCTGTCCTGTGAAGACGACAATCGGCACTGAGTCCATGTAGGCGTCGGCAATGCCGGTGACCGTGTTGGTCGCGCCCGGCCCGCTGGTGACGAGGACGGTGCCGACTTTGCCCGTGGCTTTGGCATAGCCCTCGGCGGCATGCGTGCCGCCCTGCTCGTGCCGCACCAGCACATGCTTGAACGAAGGCTGGATCCGCGCCATCTCATCATAAATCTTGATAACGGCTCCGCCAGGATGCCCGAAGACGACATCTACGCCCTCAGCTTCTAGCGACCGGAGAAAAATCTCCGCGCCGCTCATTACCTGCTGGTGCAGATGTACGGTTGGGTCGTCTTGAGGTGACCCGTCGCCCCGAGGGTCTATCGTGGCCGTTGCTGTTTCAGTAGCTGTTTGCATAACTGATGCACTCATTTAAAGAGCGTTAGAGGATGGCGTAGGTGGGTTTGGCCGGGCGTTTCTCGGATTTCCCGCCCTCGGATTTTCCATGAGCCTGGCCGTTGCTGTGTCCGTTCTGATGGGTTTGAGGTGCAGGTACTCGCAGCACGGCTCCCTGCGATGCGCTCGTCACGAAGTAGCTATAGCGCTCCAGGTAGCCACCGCGAATCTTGGCCTGGAATGGCGGTAGCGCCTGCAAGCGTTGTTCTAGCTCTTCATCCGAGATCAGCAGCGTGATTTTCCCGGCATTGATGTCAATGGCAATGCGGTCGCCGGGTTGCACAGCGGCGATAGGGCCACCAGCTGCGCCTTCCGGCGAGATGTGGCCGATGGACAGCCCGCGTGTGCCGCCCGAAAAGCGACCGTCCGTAATCATGGCGACGGAGGTGTCCAGCCCCATGCCCGCCAGCGCTGAGGTCGGCTGCAACATTTCCGGCATCCCTGGCCCGCCGCGGGGGCCTTCATAGCGGATGACCAGCACTTCGCCCTTTTGCACTTCGTCGCCGAGGATGCCTTCTACCGCTGCTTCCTGCGACTCAAAAATGCGGACGGGGCCTTCAAATTGTAGCATTTCCTCGATCACGGCCCCGGCTTTCACCACGGCCCCTTCCGGCGCAATGTTGCCGAATAGAATTGCCAGCCCGCCCGTGTTCCGAAAAGCCTGATCAGCGGGATGGATCACCTTCGGGTTTTTGTTCTCGGCCACTTCGACGGTCTCCCGGAGTGTGCCTGCCACGGTCGGGCGATCCAGATGGAGTACGTCAATGGCGGCGAGTTCTTTGAGAATGGCTGGCACCCCACCTGCCTTGTCTACGTCTTCCATGTGAACAAACTTGGTGGCGGGGGAGACTTTGCAGAGATAGGGCACCCGCTGAGAGACCGTGTTGATGCGGTCGAGGTCATAGTCGATGTCGGCTTCGTTGGCAGCGGCGAGCAGGTGCAGCACCGTGTTGGTCGAGCCGCCCATCGCCATGTCGAGCGCGAAGGCGTCGTCGAGGGCATGCTGGGTGACGATGTCGCGGGGACGTACGTCGCGCTCAACAAGGTCGATGATGGCAGAAGCGGCGTCGTGCAGCAGGGTCTCGCGGCGTGGGTCGATGGCGAGGATAGAACCGTTGCCCGGCAGTGCCAGCCCCAACGCTTCCATGATGCAATTCATCGAGTTGGCAGTGAACATCCCGGCGCATGAGCCGCAGGTTGGGCAGCCGTGATCCTCCAACATTTTGAGCCGCCCTTCGTCGATAGCGCCTGTCTTGAACTGACCGACCCCTTCAAAGACCGAAATCAAATCGACCGCCTCCCCCGTTGGCATCTGCCCGGCTTTCATCGGGCCGCCAGAGACGAAGACGGTCGGGATGTTGAGCCGGAGCGCTGCCATCAGCATGCCCGGCACAATCTTGTCGCAGTTAGATATACAGACGAGGCCGTCGAGCCAGTGCGCAGCAGCCACCGTTTCTACCGCGTCGGCAATGACTTCACGGGAAGGCAGCGAGTAGCGCATCCCGATGTGTCCCATCGCGATGCCGTCATCGACGCCGATGGTGTTGAACTCGAAGGGCACGCCGCCTGCCTCGCGCACGGCCTCTTTGGCAATTTTACCAAAGCCTTGTAAGTGAACATGGCCGGGAATCAGATCGACGTAGGAGTTGCAAATGCCGATGAACGGCTTGTCGAAGTCGGCATCTGACTCAATCGCGCCAGTCGCTTTCAGCAGGCTGCGATGCGGCGCACGCTCGAAGCCACGCTTGACGGTGTCGCTACGTCGGGGAGAAGGAGTAGGCATTTTCCGTGGGGTTGGGTCAACCCCGGTTGCCTTCACTCAGTATGTTGAGATATGCGATTGGGATCGACCGTTGGGTTTAACCTAGAAGGAGGCTAATAAGGATGCTGACGAGCACGAGCACAATAATAATGTCGAGCGCGGCAAGCTGTCCTGCAACGATAATCCCTGCCAGAAACAGGAAATGTACAACCGAACCACCTATAGCACGGCTTCCTTCAGGCACAACAGCCGGAAGTGCAAGGGCCATGCTATCAAGGGCCATGCTATGTGGATACGTGGGTAACATGCGGTGAGGTGTCGGTTGTATTGAGCGCTCAATTAAGGCAACCAGAAGGTGCTGTGTCAACTGTTC